>JAPLLF010000411.1 GCA_026387715.1 Pseudomonadota bacterium | reverse complement strand
GAAGCAGGGGGTTCCAACCTGCCTGGTCCTGAACCCGCGGAAACCGCTCGTGGTGCCTTACATCATGGGGGTGGCCAGAATCCCGGCGGGCTTTGACCTGGTGGCTTCGATCCGGGCGGTCCCGGGGAATCGAGCCATCCTCCTGGAATCGGCCAGCGGTCGGCAGGCCAAGGCGGCAGTTGATCTGGACTTCCTGCAGGCTGCGGCGGGCTGGTGAGTTTTCTGGGCCACTTGAATTCCAGACCAAGGTGGCTTACGTACACACGCAAGTGTATGCAGCAACGATATGAGCGAATCTGCACATATTTTGGTCGCGGAAGACGACCCGACCGATGCCTATTTCTTCCAGCGGGCCTTTAGGCGCGCCGGCCTCCCCATCACGGCCGAGACGCCGCTGCCCGACTCTCGCGAGCTCCGCCTCGAGATCCACCAGGGGGTCGCCGCGACGATGAAGAAGCTCGAGACGGCCGAGCTGTGGGCCGCGCGCGTCGATCCGGTCACCCACCACTACCAGACCACCTGGGGCGCGCTGCGGGCGTCGCCCGCCGGGAGCTTCGTCGTCGACGGCGCCACGGTCCCCGAGCCGCAGGTCGAGCTCGTCGGCCTCTACGTCGCCCGCGACCTCCCCGACGACGCGTACGCGGTGCTGTCCGGAGAGAAGCCCGCCGACTACTGGTATGTCATGCCGATCATGGTCGGCCTGATCGGGCTCGGGCTCCTGTTCGTGTGGGCGCTCGCACGGGCGGTCAAGCGCGACCTGCTCACGCCGCGTGTCGCGTCACCAGCGTCGCCGTCGTCGCCGCCCGTGGCGTAAGCTCGCCATCGGTGGCGAGCGATCCAAAGACGCCCGGGGCCGTGGTGCCGCCGACCCAGGTCGGGGGTGTGCTCGTCAGCCACCCACCCGCGATGCCCGACGGCGAGGCGCCGGTCGCGTCGTTGCCGACCTTCCTCGGCGCGGTCGACGCGAACCTGACGAGCCCACCGGCGATGCCGACGTTGTCCGGCAACCAGCTCACCAACGTCGTCGCGACGTCGACGTCGACGCGGTACGCGCTGCAGGGCGAGATCGCGCGCGGCGGCATGGGGCGCGTGGTCGAGGCGCTCGACACCGTGCTCGGCCGCATGGTCGCGGTGAAGGAGGCGCTGTCGTTCGACGCCGACTCGCTCGCGCGCTTCCAGCGCGAGACCAAGATCACCGCCCGCCTCGAGCACCCGTCGATCGTGCCGGTCCACGACGCCGGGACGACGCCGGATGGCATGCCCTACTACGTGATGCGCAAGATCTCGGGGCGCGCGCTCGAGACGCTCGTCGCGACGACGAGCGACGTCAAGGATCGCCTCGGCCTCATCCAGCACCTCGTGCACGCCGCCCAGGCCATCGCCCACGCTCACGAGCGCGGCATCGTGCATCGCGACATCAAGCCGTCGAACATCCTCGTCGGCGAGCTCGGCGAGACGATGGTGATCGACTGGGGCCTCGCGAAGGTGATCGGCGAGCCCGACGACGTCGTCGGCGGGGGCGCGCCGTCCGAAGCGCCGCGGCTCGACGACACCATCCACACGCGGATCGGCATCGTGTTCGGCACCCCGGGGTTCATGGCACCCGAGCAGCTGCGCGGCGCCCCGGTCGACGAACGCTGCGATGTCTACGCGCTCGGCGCGACGCTCTACCACGTGCTGTCGCGGCGGCCGCCGCACCACGCGCGGACCGCCGACGAGATGATGCGGCTGGCCGTGACCGGCCCACCGACGCCGATCGGCGAGGTCGTCCAGGGCGTCCCCCCGGAGCTGTCGACGATCGTCGACAAGGCGCTCGCGCAGGAGGCGGGCGATCGCTACCAGAACGCGCGCGCGCTCGCCGCGGATCTCCAGCGGTTCCTCACCGGGCAGCTCGTCGCGTCGCACCACTACACGCGGAAGGAGAAGGCCCGCCGCTTCATCAAGAAGCACCTCGCCACGATCGTGGCGACCGCGGTCGGGCTCGTCGCGCTGCTCGCGATCGGCACGATCGCGGTCGTGCGGATCGTGCACGAGCGCGATCGCGCCGAGCACGAGCGCGGGCTCGCGATCGCGCGCGCCGACCAGCTCGCGCTCAACCAGGCCCGCATCCTCGTCGACACGGACCCGACGCGAGCGGTCGCGCTCCTGCGGCCGCTCGCGACCACCCACTGGCGCGAGGTCCGCGCGATCGCCACGGCGGCGCGGGCGGCGGGCGTCGCGTGGAGCTTCCCGGGGTCGCCCGCGACGACGTCGATCGACCTCGCGCGCGACGGCGAGCGCGCGGTGATCGCCGGCGACGACGGGGTCGTGCGCGAGGTCGTGCTCGGCACGCACGCGGCGCGGACCGTGTTCGACGCCCGCGCGCCGATTCGCGCGCGCTACGCCGACGCCGATCGCCGCGTGATCGCGTTCGGCGGCAGCAAGCTCGCGATCGTCGAGCTCGCGAACGGCGCGACGCGCGCGCTCGTCGTCCCGTCGACGATCGTCGATCTCCGGGTCGCGGGCGCGACCGCCTACTGGGTCGACGACACCCAGGCGCTGTGGCAGCTGCCGCTGGCCGCGGGCGCCGCGCCGAGCCAGATCGTGACGTCGGAGCAGGTCACCTCGCTCGCGCCGTCGCCCGACGGCCGCTGGCTCGCGCTCGCCGGCGTGCAGCACCTGCTCGCGCTCGATCGCGGCGGGGCCACGGGGCAGGCCACCCAGGCGCCGTTCGAGGTCACGATCGGCGTCGCCCGCGACCTCGCGTGGTCGGCCGACGGCCACCACCTCGCGGCGATGATCGACGAGCGGATGGTCCTACGCCGTCGAGCCGGGGGGGGTGTTCAGCCTGCACGACGGCGAGCCCGAGCTCCGCAAGCAGCTGGCGGGCTCGCCGCTCGGCCTGGGCGAGGCGCGCCGCGAGACGCTGGTCGCGGCGAGCGCGACCGGCGCGATCTACACGATCTCGCCCGACGGCGATCACGTGATCAGCCCGCCGTTCCCGGGGCTCACCCAGGTGGCGACGTCGCCGACCTCGCCGTACGTGCTCGGCGCCTACGCCAACCGCGTGCTCGTGTGGAACCTCGACGACCTCGAGCCGACGCGCGTCGCGACGACGCCACCGACGGCGAGCGCGTTCATCGACGACGATCACGCGGTCGCGGCCGACGATCAGGGCGCGCTCCAGTGGCTCGATCTGACCCACGGCGCGCCGCTGGAAGGTCTCGCGGGCGCACCGGTCGGACCCGTGCGCGCGCTCCTCGCGCCGCAGGCGGGCGCGCGCGCGGTCGTCGTGACCGCCGCGAACACCGCGCTGCTGGTCGCGCCAGGCACGACCCCCGTCGCGCTGGGCGCCGCCGAGCGCGGCGGCTTCGTCGACGACACCCACGTCGCCCTCGCGAGCGGCGTCGAGATCCGGATCGTCGACGTGACGACGCGCGTCGCCAAGGTGCTCGTCGCGTCGAACACCCCGGCGCTGCAGCTCGCGTGGGCCCGGTCGCCGGGCGGCTGGCACCTGGCCGCGACGTATCCGGCGATGCTGTGGCGGACCGATCACGCCGGTCGGGCCGCGCAGGTCGCGCTGCCGGCGGCTCCGACGAGTCCCCCCATCGTGCTCGCCGACGGCACGGTGCTCGTCGCGCTCGGCCGGCAGCTCCACGCGTGGACGCCCGACGGTGTGCTCGTCGTTCGCGCCACGCTCCCCACGTCGATCGTCGAGCTCGCGCCGATCGGCGCCGCGCTGGTCGCGTTCGATCGCGATGGGGGCACGTACCTCGTCGACGGCGCCGAGGTGGTCGCGAGCGATCACGCGCTCGGCTCGACCGCCGCCATGGCCGCGTCCGCGGGCGTGATCGCGACGCTCACGCGCGACGGCAGCGTCGAGCTGGTCGACCCGCGCGCGTGGCAACACTTCATCCTCGCGCCGGCCAGGCCCGCGCCCTACGCGCGCGTGCGGATCTCCGCCGATGGCACGCGCGTGCTGGCGACCAGCGCGCGGGGCCTGCTGCAGTGGCGGTTGCTGCTGCCGGGCGACCCCGCCGGCACGGTCGCGTTGCTGGGCGCGCTGACCAACGCGGTCGCCGAGGCCGGCAGCGAGCTGACCTGGCGCTGATGGCCGACGACGTGAAGCCCACGGTGGTCGAGCGGCGAGGCTCCGCGCCACGCGCGCACGAGCCCGTCGAGCCACGCGGTCCGGCGCCGCCCACCGCGACCGCCGGGCGCTACGCCGAGGGCGACGAGATCGCGCGCGGCGGGATGGGCCGCGTCGTCGACGCGACCGACGGCGTGCTCGGTCGAACCGTCGCGGTCAAGCAGGTCCTGTCGCGCGATCCCGAGATCCTCCGGCGGTTCGCGCGGGAGACCCGGATCACCGCGCGGCTGGAGCATCCGTCGATCGTGCCGGTCTACGACGCGGGGACCTCGCCCGACGGCACGCCGTTCTACGTCATGCGCAAGGTGACCGGGCGGCCGCTCGAGCAGCTCGTCGCGGAGGCGGCGACGCTCGCCGCGCGCCTCGCGCTCGTGCCCCACGTCCTGGCCTCGGCGCAGGCGGTCGCCCACGCGCACCGCCGCGGCGTGGTCCATCGCGATCTCAAGCCGTCGAACATCCTCGTCGGTGAGCTCGGCGAGACCGTCGTGATCGACTGGGGGCTCGCGAAGGTGATCGGGGAGCCCGAGGGTGAGGACGATCGCGAAGGGCCGTCGGACGTCACCGAGATGGCCGGCGCTGGCGACTCGCTGCGCACGCGCATCGGCCAGGTGTTCGGGACGCCGGGGTTCATGTCGCCGGAGCAGCTACGCGGCGATCCCGTCGACGAGCGTGGCGACGTCTACGCGCTCGGCGCGACGCTGTACTACCTGCTGTCGCAGCACTCGCCGCACGAGGCGGCGTCGGGCACGGCGATGATGGGCGCCGCGCTCGTCGGTCCGCCGCGGCCGCTCGCCGCGATCGTCGACGGCGTGCCGCCGGAGCTGTCGACGATCGTCGACACCGCGCTCGCGCACGAGCCGGCGCAGCGCTACGTCGATGCCGCCGCGCTGGCCGCCGAGCTGCAGCGGTTCCTCACCGGGCAGCTCGTCGCGTCGCACCGCTACTCGCGACGCGAGCGGCTCCGCCGGTTCGTGCGCCGGCACCGGCTCCCGCTCGCGATCGGCACGCTCGCCGTGGTCGCGCTGGTCGCGTTCGCGGTCGTCGCGATCTCGCGCGTGACGCGCGCGCGCGACGCCGCCGATACCCAGGCCACGCTGGCGACGAGCCGGCTGCGCGACGCCGAGGCCGCGCGCGCGAGCGAGGCCGAGCGCGCCGACCAGCTGCTGCTCCTGCAAGCGCGCACCCTGGTCGAGACCAACCCGACGGGCGCGGTCGCGCTGGTCAAGCAGCTCCGCCAGCCCGCGGAGCGGTGGCAGCGGTTGTGGCGTAACGCGCGCGGGATCGCGGCTGGCGCGCGGAGCGCGGGGATCGCCCATGGGATGGCGGGTCCCCCGCAGGCCATGTCGATCCGATTCTCGCCCGATGGCCTGCACGCCGTCGTGTTCGGGGACGATCACGTCATCTACGCGTACGACCTCGTCCACGCCACGTCGCGGGTGGTCGCGACGGTCGACGCGCAGATCGACCAGGTCGCCTACCTCGACGCCGATCGCCTGATCATGTGGTCGTACGGTCAACAGCCGCCGCGGCTGACGGAGCTGGCGCTCGCGACCGGCGCGCCGCTGCGTTCCCTCACGCTCGCGTCGCAGCCGCAGGCGGTCGTCGTCACGCCGGGGGTGATCCTCTGGAGTGACGCCCAAGGCATCCTGTGGCGGATCTCGACCGCGCCCGGCGACCTCGTCGTCACGCCGGTCCCGCTCGACACGCCGGTCCACGTCTCGTCCCTGGTCGCGTCGCACGGTCGCGCGCAGGTCGCGTTCGCCGCGCGCGAGGGCATCGGCGTGATCGACCCCGCGACGCTGGCGGTGCGGATGCTGTCGACGTCTGCGGAGGAGGGGCTGTCGTGGAGCGCCGACGATCAGCTCCTCGCGGTCACGGGCGTCGATCGCGTGGGGAAGATCGCGGTGCGCGACGGCACCACGACGTGGTTCCCGCGCCCCCGTCCATTGATCACCGCGATGACCCACGACCGGCTCGTCGAGATCGGGGCCGGCAACATGTTGCGCGTGGAAGATCACGGCGTGCTCGAGCCCCGGTTCCTCGATCCGATCGACCTCGGGCTAGGCGTCCAGCTCACGCGGGGCGGCCTCGTCGTGACGGCCAGCGGTCGTCGACTGGTGCTCGTCGACGGGCTCGCGACGATGCTGGTGCTCGCGCCGGTGGAGGGCTTCGAGCGGCTCGGCGCGAGCCCCCTGAGCCCGTACATCCTGGCCGCCCGCGCCGGTCGGATCTACGTCTGGGATCTCACCGAGATCTTGCCCGCGCACGATCGGTTCGATGGGATCTCGTCGTTCGTCCTGGAGAGTTCGACGACGGCGATCGTGGCCCAGAACTTCACCTGGTCCTGGCTCGATCTCGCGACGCGCAAGGCGACTCCTCTGGTCGACCTGTCGCCGACGCTGGACGTGCACTTCACGACGGATCCGGACCTCGCGCTCGGCGTCGATGTCGGCGCGCACGATCGTGCGCTCGCCTTCCACCGCGACGGCACCGTGGAGCGGATCGACGACCACGTCGTGATCGTGGATCTCGTCGGCGACGGCTACATCGTGTGTTACGGAGATGTCCGGATCGATCGGACGACGCACCAGGCGTTCCTGCTGTTCCAGCACGCGGCGCGCCCGAGCTCGCTGAGCTGGGCGTCGGGCAAGCCATCCGACGCGCTCGTCGTGCTGTTCGAGGACGGCCACGTGTGGCGGCGCAGCTTCGCAGGCCACGAGGACGCGACCAAGCTCCCCACGGACGGCTTCATCCTCCGGATGGCCCACGATGGTGGGGTGATGCTGCCCCGTGGCGATCGGGTCGTGCGGTGGGCTCCCGACGGCACGCAGACCGAGCTCGCGAGGCTCCCCGACGAGATCGTCAGCCTGTCCTACAACCACGGGCTGGTCATCGCGACGACCCGGGATCACGCAGGGTGGGTCGTCGACCCGCAAGGCCGGCTCGCGAGCCGCGTCCCCAGCGGGGTCCGCAGCCTCCAGCTCGCCGAGGCTGCGGACCTCGCCGTGTTCATCGACGCGAGCGGGGCCGTCCGGGTGTCCGACCTGATCGCGGGCGAGATCTGGCGGCTGTCGCCCCTCGACGGGGGGAGCCGGATCACGAGCACCCAGATCTCGCCCGACGGGACCCTCGTCGGCTGGGTCAACATGACGCGTCACGTGGGCCTGTCGCTGTGGCCGACGCGCTTGCCGACGTCGGCGAGCGAGACCGCGAGCTGGCTCGACCACCTCACCAACGCGACGGCCGAGCTCGGCGAGACCGCGCTGCTATGGCCGGTCCCGACGAAGCCCCCGACGAAGCCCTGACCGGACCAGACCGCGCGATCGATGCTACAACGCGAGGCGGTGACCCCGACTCCGCTCCGCCTGCACGATTCTCTGCGCAACCAGAAGGTCCCGTTCGAGCCGCTCGAGCCCGGGAAGGTCGGCATGTACGTGTGCGGCCCGACGACCTACGCGCCCGCGCACATCGGCCACGCGTTCTCGGCGATCGCGTTCGACACGATCCGCCGCGGCCTGATGTTCCTCGGCTACCAGGTCAAGTTCGTCCGCAACGTCACCGACGTCGACGACAAGATCATCAAGCGCGCCAGCGAGCAGGGCGAGGATCCGATGGTCATGGCGGCGCGGTTCACCGCCGAGTACAACCGCGACATGGCGCGCTTCAACGTGCTGCCGGCCGATCTCGAGCCCAAGGTCTCCGGGCACATCCCGCAGATCATCGCGATCATCGAGCGGCTGATCGCCAACGGCAAGGCGTACGAGTCCGCCGGTGACGTCTACTACGCGGTGGCGACGTTCCCGGCGTACGGCAAGCTGTCGGGGCAGGACATCGCCGAGCTCCGCGACGGCGCGAGCAAGCGGGTCGATGCGCAGGACACGCGCAAGCGCGAGCCGGCCGACTTCGCGCTGTGGAAGGCCGCCAAGCCGGGCGAGCCGTCGTGGGACTCGCCGTGGTGCAAGGGGCGACCGGGCTGGCACATCGAGTGCTCGGCGATGACGGTCACCCACCTCGGCGCGACGTTCGACATCCACGGCGGCGGCAAGGATCTGATCTTCCCGCACCACGAGAACGAGATCGCGCAGTCGCAGGGCGCCGACGGCGAGGGCACGTTCGCGCGCTACTGGCTGCACAACGGCTTCCTCAACTTCGACGGCGTGAAGATGTCGAAGTCGCTCGGCAACGTCTTCAACTGCGGCGAGATCGCGGACGTCGTCGGCGGCGAGGCGCTGCGGTTCTTCTGCGTGCAGCACCACTACCAGTCGTCCGTCGAGTTCGAGACCGAGCCGATCAAGGACGCGGCGGGCGAGACGACCGGCGTGATCTTCCGCTCGCTCGAGGCCGCCGATCGTCGGCTCAACTACTTCTACGAGACGCTCCAGCGGATCGACGACAAGGTCGCCGCGGCGGGCGGCGATCCGGGCTCGGGCGCCGTGCTCGCGGAGATCGAGTCGCTCGTCGCCGACTCGCGCGCCGCGCTCGCCGACAACTTCAACACGCCCATCGTCGTCGCGGCGATGGAGAAGGTCGCGTCGACGGCGAACCGGCTGATCGACCAGCCCAAGGGCCTCGACAAGCTGCTCGTGCTGCGCACGCTGATCCGCTGCGCGCGCGATCTCCGCACCATCGGCGCGGCGGTCGGCGTGTTCACGAGCAAGCCGCCGAGCTACCTCGCGGAGCGGCGCGCGCGGCTGGTCAAGAAGTTCGGGATCGACGTCGCGGCGGTCGATCGGCTGATCCTCGAGCGGGCGACCGCCCGCAAGGACAAGGACTTCGCGCGCGCCGACGTGATCCGCGGCGAGCTCGAGGCGATGCGCGTCAAGATGATCGACTCGCCGACCGGCACGACCTGGCGCGTCGACGAGCCGAGCTGACGATGCCCGAGGACGACAACCGACCCCGGGGGCGCGCCGCGGCGCCGCCGCTCGCACCGGAGCCCAGCGCGGCGCGGCCGGAGCCGTCTCCGGCGTCCACCGCGCTCGTGCCCGCCAGGCCGGACACCGCGCTGGCGAGGCCGATGATCGCGCGCGATCTCGACAAGGCCGGCAAGGGCCAGCTCGTCTACGTCGGTCGCGACGGCGAGGTCAAGGATCCGGCGGGCGTGCGCAGCCGCCAGGTCCTGGCGTACGTCACGTTCGGCGCGATCACGGCCGCGGGCGTCGCGCTCGCGGCGACGTCGTTCCCGCTGCTCATCCCGTTCTACGCGGTGCTCGGTGGTCGCTTCTTCGGCACCGTGCGCGCGGTCGGGCAGGTGAACCAGGCGTCGGTCGCGCTGTCGAACGGTGATGCCGCGACGGGCCGCGCGCTCGCCGAGCCGGTCACGCGCGCGTGGTGGACGCCCGGGCGCGTGCGCGCGCTCGCCTCGATGCGCGTCGCGATCGCCGACGCCCTCGAGGGTCATCCGGAGCGCGCGCTCGACCGCGTCCGCGCGGCGCGCGCCCGGCTGTCGCCGCGCCTCATCCAGTTCCAGTTCTCGTTCTACACGGAGTGCAACCTCCTCATCGTCCTGGGGCGCCTCAAGGAGGCGCGCTCCATCCTCGAGCTGCGGGGCGGCGTGCCGCAGGGCGAGGTCCTCAAGCTGTCGTACTGGCTCGCGCAGATGCACCTCGGCGTCGCCGAGAACAAGCTCGAGATCGACGAGTCCGAGCTCCACGACCGGATGCGCAAGGGGCTGTCGATGACGGCCGGGCGCGACCTCCTGCTGCTGTGCGCGTGGGCGCACGCGCGCCGGGGTGATCACGACGACGCGCGGTTCGCCTGGCGCGAGGCCATGCAGCGCGAGGGCAGCCAGCGGCTCGACATCGCGATGCCCACGCTCGCGGCGTGGGTGACCGAGTACCGGGCCGCGCACCCGACCATCGACGATCCCGATCCCGACGACGAGCTCTAGGGCCAATGCCGATCGGTTAGCGCTAAGTCCTCGACGACAATCCGGAATTCCGGCTGTTGTCCGGTGGCCTTGTTTCGGTAGATTCGGACGATCAGGATGCGTGGATGGCACGCGTCGTCGATCGCGTTTTGGTCCCGTCAAGCG
>JAPLLF010000147.1 GCA_026387715.1 Pseudomonadota bacterium | reverse complement strand
TCACGCCGGTCACGCCGGTCACGCCGGTCACGCCCGCGGGATCAGGAGCCACCCCGGTCGCGATCGTGCACGCGCATCTGCCGGTCAAGCCGAGCGCGGAGCTCGCCGCGATCCAGCTCAAGCTCGCGCCGAAGTGGGAGCGTGACCTCGACGAGGGTGGCACGCTGGTGCGGTCGATCGACATCGTGTCCCGCGAGTTCACGTTCGTGTTTCGCTACGGCTACGACGACACCTCGGCGCCGAAGGATCGCGACGCGTACATCAAGTACCTCGCCGACAAGAAGCTCCTGTTGCCGTCGACGGCTGGCAAGCCGCTGCTCAATCGCCAGCGCGGCGCCGCCTGGTACCTCGAGGGCGTCGATGGGGTGGGTGCGCCGACCTTCCGCTACCTCGTCAACTACGGCGACAAGAAGCTGATCTGCGGCGGGCCGCTCTACAAGGACACGCAGCTCGGCGACATCCGCGACGACGTCATCGTCCAGGCGAAAGCCATCTGCGAGAGCATTTCGCTCTGATCGATCCTGGGTCATAGTGGCGACCGCGCCATGGCCTACCTAGTCCTCGCTCGAAAATATCGACCGACGACGTTCACCGAGGTGATCGGCCAGGACCACGTCACGCGCACGATCGCGAATGCGTTCGCGGCCAACCGCGTGCACCACGCCTTCCTGTTCTGCGGCCCGCGCGGCTGCGGCAAGACCACGCTCGCGCGCATCCTCGGCAAGGCGCTCAACTGCGCGTCCGGTCCGACCTCGTCGCCGTGCGGCACCTGCTCGGCGTGCACGAGCATCGGCAACGGGAGCGCGACCGACTATCAGGAGATGGACGGCGCGAGCAACCGTGGCATCGACGCGATCCGCGAGCTCACGGAGGCGGTGCGCTATCAGCCCGCCGTCCTGCGCAAGAAGGTCTACGTCATCGATGAAGTCCACATGCTCACGACCGAGGCGTTCAACGCCTTGCTCAAGACGCTCGAGGAGCCACCGCCGCACGTGACCTTCGTGCTGGCGACGACCGAGCCCCACAAGCTCCCCAACACGATCCTGTCCCGCTGTCAGCGCTACGACTTCAAGCTGGTGCCGGCGAGCAAGCTCGGCGTGCACCTCGGCAACATCTTCGCGAAGGAGGCGATCACGATCGAGCCCAACGCGGTGAGCCTGGTCGTGCGCGAGTCCGGTGGCTCCGTGCGCGACGCGCTGTCGCTGTCCGACCAGATCATCTCGTACGTCGGCGATCGCGCGATCACCGAGGTCGACGTCGCCGAGGTGCTCGGCGTCGCGGATCGCTCGCTCACGCGGACGCTCGTGCGCGCGCTCGCCGATGGCGACGCCGGCGTGGCGCTCGGCGCCGTCGAGTCGGCGATCGAGCGCGGCGTCGACGAGGTGCAGCTCGCGCGCGCGATCGTTCGCTACCTGCGCGATCTCTCCGTGCTGCAGGTCGCCGGGGATCGTCCCGAGCTGATCGACGCGACCGACGAGGAGCGGGCCGAGCTCGCGCGCGAGGCACAGGCGATCGAGCGCTCGCGAGTGCAGCAGATGTTCGAGCGCATGCTGCGCTGCTGCGACGAGCTCGGCAAGACGCTGCAACCGCGGCTCGTGCTCGACTGCGCGTTGATCGATGTCGCGACGATCGAGCCGCTCGTCCCGCTCGGCGATCTGATCGAGCGGCTCGGCGAGATCGAGGCCCGGCTCGTCGGCCCGGGCGGCGCGCGCGCGAGCTACCCCACCAACCGCGGCGGTGGCGGCGGCGCCGACAAGGGTGCGTTGCGGATGACGACGCCGGGCACCCCGGTCGGTGGCGGGCGCGCGCCGAGCCCACCCACGAAGGCGCCACCCACCCGCACGGCGCCCGCGCCGATCGCGCCGCCGCCGGTCGTGACGGCACCAGCTCCCGCCCCGGTCGTGGCGTCGTCGTCGGGATCGACCGGATCGGCGGCGCCCGTCCCGTCGGCGGCACCACCCCCGTCGGCGCCGCCCGCTCTGGCGCCGGCCGCGCCGATCGCGGTGCGGCCGTCGGGGCCGGTCCCGGCGATCGTCGCCGAGGTCGCGACCGGCAGTGGGCCGTCGACGTCGACGGCCGACGCGCTCCACAAGTGGGATCGCATCGTCGAAGAGCTGATGAAGAAGCGCAAGGTCGTGCTGTCCGGGTACTGCGAGCACGCGCGGGTGCTGACGTGGACCAAGGACGAGCTCGTGCTCGGCTATTCGCCCGACTTCCATCACTTCGGCGAGCTCGTCCGCGACAGCGCCGCGGACGTGGTCGCGGTCGTCCACGAGCTGTTCGACCACAAGCCCAAGTTCTCCGTGCGCATGCTCGATGGTGCCGCGGCCGCCGATGGTGCGGGTCGCTCGGTCCTCGAGGCCGGGCGCGAGAAGTCATCGCAGGAACGCTCGAAGCGCGAGGCCGAAGCGCGCGAGCACCCGATCACGAAGCACGTGTTGCAGACCTTCGGCGCCCAGATCAAGGAGATCAAGACCGATGTCTAACGGAAAGATGCCCGACCTCAACGCCCTGATGAAGCAGGCCCAGAAGCTCCAAGGCGACATGGCCAAGGCGCAAGAAGAGATCGTCTCGATGACCTGCGATGGCGCCTCTGGCGGCGGCATGGTCACCGCGACGGTGAACGGTCAGTTCGACGTCGTCCGCGTGAAGATCGAGAAGGATGTCGTCGACCCCAACGACGTCGGCATGCTCGAGGATCTCGTGACCTCGGCGATCAACAACGCGGTCACCAAGATGCGCGAGCTGACCAAGGACAAGATGGCCAAGGTGATGGGGCCGATGGCCGGAATGCCGGGCATGCCCGGCGGCTTCTGAGCGCCTGACCCGTGGCTGATCCGATCCGCCGCCTGGTTCAGGAGCTCGCGCGACTGCCCGGGATCGGGGAGAAGACGGCGACGCGCCTCGCGTTCCATCTGATCCGGACCCAGCGCCAGCACGTCCGCGACCTCGCCCAGGCGCTGCTCGACGTCACCGACAAGATCCGGTTGTGCTCGACGTGCATGACGATGACGGAGGCGGACCCGTGCCTGACGTGCGCCGACGACCGGCGGGAGACCGACGTGATCTGCGTGATCGCTTCGCCGTCCGACCTCATCGCGATCGACCGGGGGGGGCACTACCGCGGTCGCTTTCACGTCCTCCATGGGCTGCTGTCCCCGCTGGAGGGGATCGGCCCCGACGATATCCGGATCGCCGAGCTGATCCGCCGGCTGGGCGGGAGCGACACCCAGCCCGCGGTCCGCGAGGTCATTATCGCGACGAGCCCCTCCGTCGACGGTGAGGCGACCGCGATGTACATTGCCAAGACGATCAAGCCCCTGGGGGTCCGCGTCTCGCGGATCGCGACCGGCTTGCCGGTCGGGGGCGAGCTAGAATACTCGGACCAGGCGACGATCGCCCGTGCCCTGGCCGGCCGCGCGTCGATGTAATTGCTTGATCTAGCAGGGTCAAAACCTTGAACGGGTCACCGACCGTTGGTACCTTCGCTCGTCGTATTCAGCGTGCAATCGTGCTCGATTGTTGTGCGCGCGAATCCGGAAAAGCATCAGGGAGACGAGAGGCTTAGCGATGATCCAACAGCTCGTCATGTATGAGGAGGAACTTGTCCAGATCAACGCGATCTGTGAAGTCCTTCATCGAGACGCCAACGCCAAGGCCGTCCTCGTTATCGATAAAAACGGCCAGGCCTTCGCGCAAGCCGGCGATACCCACGAGCTCGACGTCACGTCGCTCTCGTCGCTCACGGCCGGCAATGTCGCCGCGACCGGGGCGATCGCCCAACTGCTCTCGGAGAAGGAATTCGCCGGGCAGTTTCACGAGGGCGAGAAGACCAACGTCCACATCTCGATCATCGGCCAGCGCGTCATCATGGTCGTGCTGTTCGACGAGCGTAGCTCGCTCGGGCTGGTGCGTCTGCGCGTGCGCAAGGCCACGGTCGAGCTGGTCAACGTCCTCGACCTGCTGATGAAGAAGAGCGCGTCGGGCTCGCAGCCGTCGGTGTTCTCCGAGATCACCGACGACGACATCGACAACCTCTTCAACGATTAAGCGGCGAGAAGCACCAAGACCATGAGCTTCATCAACTACTCGTCGCGCGAAATCAACTGCAAGATCGTCTACTACGGACCCGGCCTGTGCGGGAAGACGACGAACCTCCAGTACATCTACAACAAGACCAATCCCGAGGCGAAGGGCAAGATGATCTCGCTCGCCACGGAGACCGAGCGCACGTTGTTCTTCGACTTCCTGCCGCTCTCGCTCGGCGAGATCCGTGGGTTCAAGACGCGCTTCCACCTGTACACGGTGCCCGGTCAGGTGTTCTACGACGCGAGCCGCAAGCTGATCCTCAAGGGGGTCGACGGCGTCGTCTACTGCGGCGACTCGCAGCTCGAGCGCATGGAGGCGAACATCGAGTCGCTCGAGAACCTCGGCTCCAACCTGCAGGAGCAAGGCTACGATCTCGCCAAGCTGCCGTACGTCGTGCAGTACAACAAGCGCGACCTGCCGAACGCGATGCCGCTCGCCGAGCTCGAAGAGGCGCTCAACCCGACCAAGGTTCCGAGCTTCGAGGCGGTCGCCCCCAAGGGGATCGGCGTGTTCGATACGTTGAAGGCAGTCGCCAAGCTCGTGCTCACCGAGCTGCGAAAGGGCGGTTAGTCAGATGGCCGTCGCTGGTCTGAAGCCTCGCTTCAAGCAAGAGCTCGTCGCCGAGCCGATCGAAGATAACGGCGCGCGCTTCATCGACGTGATGGATCCGGATAGCGGCAACGTGTTCCGGTTCTTCGAGGTCGAGTATGCCCTCGCGTGCGCCATGGACGGCGAGCGTGATGTCCCCGGGATCGTCCGCTGGGCACAAGAAGAGCTCGGGCTCACGCCGTCGGCCATCGAGGTCAATCAGGTGATCGCCACGCTCGGCGATCTCGGATATCTCGATCGCGGCGAGGTGGGCGAGAAGCCCGCGACCCCGGTCAAGCCGCTCGAGGTCGCCAAGAAGCCGATCGCGATCGAGCAGGAGCTCGCGCCCGGCGTCGTCGTCGCGCGGGCACCTGCGCGCGTCGACACCACGCTCGATGCCGACTTCGAGCTCGGGCACACGGGACCTTCGACCACCACGACCGCTCCCGACCAGATGCCAGCGTCGATCGACATCGGCCTCGGCGCCTCTGGTGGGCCGCAGGTGGTCGCGATGCCCGTCGCCCCGGTCGAGGATATTCCGCTCGGTCATGCGGGCGCCAGCACGACCTCGGCCGACCCCGCTGACATGTCGGTCGATCTCAGCGACGGCATGAAGATCCAGCTCGACGACGTGAAGGAAGCGGTTCGCGCGTCCAAGGTCATGTCGGCGGTCGAGGTTCCCAAGGAGCTGCTCGAGGTGATGGAAGCCTCCGAGCGCGCGGCTGCGGCGGCCAACGCGAAGTCCGCCGAGACCAAGCCGGTCGCGGAGACCAAGCCGGTCGCCGAGAAGAAGCCGGAAGAGAAGAAGCCGGTCGCCGAGAAGAAGCCGGAGAAGAAGCCCGGGATCAGCCCGGTGCTGATCGTCCTGCTCGTCCTGGCGATCGCAGCCGGCGGATTCTTCGTGTTCAAGAAGTTCGTCCTCGACAAGCCCGAGGAGGGGCCGGGCAGCTCGATGAGCACGCCTCCCCCGCAACCTGGCAGCGGCGCGATGCTCCAACCGGGTTCCGGTTCGGCGTCGGGTTCGGCGTTGGCAGGTTCGGCGTTGGCAGGTTCGGCAGCGGGTTCGGGTTCCGCTGAGGGCTCGGCGGCGATGGGCTCGGCGGGCTCGGCGGGCTCGGCGGTTGCCGCGGGCTCTGCAGGATCGGCGACCGACACCGGCTCGGCCGGCTCGGACGTCGGGTCGGCTGCAGGTTCCGCGGGATCCGCTGCGATCCCGTCGACCGCAGCGCTCACGCTCGTCGAGGAGCCTGGCTCCTCCGTCGACGTGACGGCCTCGGCCGCGGTGGAGACCCTCGAGCCCGGCAAGGTCGTCGTCAAGGGCGCGGTCGTCGCCAAGCTCGCAGGCGCGCGCGCCGTCGAGACCGCGATCAGCGACCTCACCAAGGGCATCAAGCGCAACGACACCGAGATCGCCGAGGCGACCAAGGTGAAGGCCGACGCCGATGCCGCGGCGGATGCGGAAGCGGCTGCGTCGGCGGACGCGATCATCAAGGACAAGACCGACGCGCGAAAGAAGCGCGCCGACGAGCTCGCCCCCAAGAAGGCGCAGCTCGGCGGGCTCTACGTCTACGCGCCTGCGGCCGGGACGTGGAAGCCGACCGCGAAGGCCGGCGACACCGGCACGATCGGCACGATCGGTTCGGACAACATGCTCGTCGTGCTCGTGAAGACCACGGTCCCCGTCGGTGGCGCCGTCTCGCTCGTCCACAAGGCGGACGGCAAGCTCCTCCCGTGCAAGGTGGTCGGCCCGGCTGCGGACGGCCTGACCAAGGTCGCTTGCAAGAACGACCCGCTCGGCGCGAAGCCGGGCGACGAAGTCACGCTCAAGTAACGCACCTCCAGGGCCTCGGTCAGACGGGTCAGACGGCTTTGATCGACTTCACGTCGAACGCCGCGCCGGCCATCCCGAAACCCATCACGTTGCGGTCGACCTTGCCGTCGACCTCAGCCGCCAGGCCGTCCCTGACGCCGTCGAGCTTGCCGGAGAGCTGATACTTGTCACCACTGGCCGCCTCGAGGATCCACAGGCCACCCTCGAGATCGGAGCGTCGAATCACACCGGTGATCTTCATCCCGCTAGCGTAGCAGGCGATCCTCGGGTAGCCGGTGCTCCACGCCTAGCCGGCGGCTGGAGTAGCCAAGCGACCATTCGTGTGCAGATTTCTGTTTGCAGCTGGTGAGTTAGGTGATGGGCGAAGGTGCACGACCTGGCGCGTCACGTGCACTACCCCACCACATGCGGAACTTGCTCACGGTCGCGCTGGTTGGTTCGGTCCTGTTCGGCGTTGGCTGTGCCGCCGATGCTCTGGACACGACGGAGGGTCCGGCCGACGGCGGCGACGGCAAGTCCGATGGGTCGTTCAACGTGAAGTGGAACAAGGACGTCGAGCACATCGTCCCCAAGAACGTCCACAACTACCTCGAGAAGTACCAGTGGGGCGACTACCACATCGTGTTCCACATGAGCCGCAAGTGGTTCATGCTCGGCGACGCGGGTCGGGGCTGGTTGTCGCGCGTCGGCGAGGCCTCGGCGGAGCTGCAGGAAGGCGATCCGAACAACGGCATCGAGTTCCTCACGATGCACCGCGCGATGATCCAGCACCTCACCGAGCGGTGGGGCAGCGAGCCGACGCCGAACAACGAGGACGGCCGCGCCACGTTCGGCGAGGCGCTCGTCGGCTGGACCACCGACGACGAGGTGGTCGCGCACCTCGAGAAGGCCGGCGGCGACGTCGCGGGCTTCAAGAAGATGCTCGTCAACATCAACGACTTCTCGAAGTTCACCACCGAGGACGAGTTCGGCACGTTCGTGCAGACCGCGCTGCGGCTGACCGGCGAGGTCGACCCGAACGACTCCGCGATCCGCGCGTACACGCGAGACACCACGGTCGGCGCCGGGGTTCACAACTGGCTCCACGGTCAGTTCCAGGACGCGAGCTCGCCGATCAACGTCGGCGATCCCCAGACGAACCTGTCGAACATGCGGTTCTGGGGCATCCACGGCTGGATCGAGGCGAAGTGGCAGCAGTTCGAGCAGGCCCACACCCGCACGCCGATGGAGATGTTCGCGTACCAGGAGTCGATGGAGCGCTTCCTCCTCCACATGCAGCTCCACTCGGACTACTCGACCACGCACCACGCGGTGAACCGTCCGTCCCGCGCGCTCGCCAAGACGATGGGCCCGATCGTGTTCGATAACGGCGCCGCCTGCGACAACCTCGCCGACGGTGTCACGATGGACGACTGCACCCCGTAAGTGCCGGATCCGTCGCTGTTCTCCTCGGCACAGGTCGCGGTCGCGACGTTCTTCGGCGGCCCGATCGGCGGCACCACGCTGATCGCCTTGAACGAGGCCAGGCTCGGCGCGAAGCGCAACGCGGCGCTCGCGATCGTGCTGGGGGTCGCGCTCACCGCGTTCCTGCTGTGGATCGCGCTGACGATCGCGCAGCTCCCATCGGTGATCCTCCCGATCGCGTACACCGCTGGCCTGCAGGTGTTCGCCAAGCAGCGGTACGGCAAGCGGCCGCTCGTGCATCGCTCCAACTGGACGGTGGGGGGCGTGACGCTCGGCGGGCTGGCGCTCAGCGTCGGAGCGGTGCTCGCGGCGGCGGCGCTGTGGATCGCGAGCTTCGACAAGGTCTCGGTGGGCGAGGTCGACGTGATCTACAAGGCCGGGACGACGGCCGACGAGGCCCGCGCGGTCGCCGGCTTCGTCCAGACGCTGCAGGGCGCCGCCGGGGCGACGATCGTCATCGAGAAGCGCGACGCGCGCGGGCAACACCGCTACGTCGTCGGGGTCGTGATGGCGGACGACGCGTTCGACGACAACACCGTGCGGCTGACGCTCAAGTCGATCGGCGACGCGCTGTCGACGGGGGTGTTCCACGGCGCGCCGGTCGAGATGCAGATGCTCGACGCCGGGCTCGAGGGCCGCGTCGTGCTCCCCGTCAGCCCCGCAGCTCGTCAGTAGATCAGCTGGTCCTTGACGTAGGCCTTGTCGACGACGAGCGGCTGGCTGTACTCGACGTCGTCGTAGAGGAACCGGTAGCGCGCGAAGTTCTCCGTGACCTTCTTCATGTACTCGCGGGTCTGCGTGTACGGCACGAGCTCGACCAGCTCGTCGATCTCGCGGTCGCCGTTGGTCTCCATCCACTTCATCACCGGGCGCGGCCCGCTGTTGAACGAGCCGGCGGCGAGCGGGATCTGCTGCTTGAACTTGCCGAGCAGGTGGCCGATGTACCAGCTCGCGGTCTGGATGTTGTATGCGGGCTCGTAGAGCCGTCCTTCGTCGTACGGGATGCCGAGCTCCCGGGCGACCCGCTGGGTGGTCGGCGGGATCATCTGGAGGAGGCCCTGCGCGTCGGCGTACGACAGGTCGTGCGGGTTGAAGCCGCTCTCCTTGCGCATGATCGCGTAGAGGTACCCCGGCGGATTGGCCCCGAGGTCCTGGTACTTCTCGACGAGGTCGCGATACGCGCGCGGATACGCGTTCTCCCACCACCGACGCGCGTCGTCGGTCGGCGGGCCGTCGAGCGCGCGTCCGGAGTAGCTGACCGCGAGCATCCACGGGCGGTTGTAGTTGCCCGCCTTGCGGTAGCGATCGAGCAGCATCGCGAACGCGCGGGCGTGATCGTGGCGCTTGAGGAAGGCGCGCTCGCCGCGCGCGAGCTCGTCGCCGGCCTCGACGCCGAGCCCAGCCGTGGTCAGCTCGTCGGTGCGCGCGATCAGGTCATCGGAGGCCAGCGACTCGTCGACCGTCGCGGCCAGCGCGGGGCCCCGCGCGGGGCGGCTGGCGTCGCCGGGGGTGCCGAACGCCGACGTCGCGACGCCCAGGGCCGCGAGCCGTGCGCGCGCGAGCAGCGCGTACCACGAGAACGG
>JAPLLF010000782.1 GCA_026387715.1 Pseudomonadota bacterium | reverse complement strand
ACTCCGCCGCTGGGCGGCGGAGCAGAGCACGAGGCAGATCGCCATCGAGTCGGGGATCGACCGCAAGACCGTTCGCATGTACCTCGCCGTGGCGCACGAGCTCGAGCTCGGCGCCCAGAGCGAGTGGACCGACGCGCTGGTGCACGAGGTCGCGCAGCGGGTGCAGTCGCGACCGCTGCAGGACCCGAGCGCGGAGCGCAGCGAGGTCGCACAACATCGCGTTCGGGTCGAGGCGTGGCTATCGCAGAAGCGGCCGCTGAGGCTCCGCAAGGTCCACACGCTGCTGCGTCGCGACCACGGCCTCGCCGCGAGCTACGACACGCTCCGGCGGTACGTGATCGACGAGTTCGGCTGGCGCAAAAAGCAGCCCACCGTGCTCGTCGCCGACGGCAAGCCGGGCGAGGAGGCGCAGGTCGACTTCGGCCTGATGGGCACCATGTTCGACACGGACACGGGCCGCACGCGCCGCCTCCACGTGCTCGTCGTCACGCTCGTCGTCAGCCGCTACCAGTTCGTCTGGCCCACCTTCCTCCAGACCACCGAGGCGGCGTGCGAGGCGCTCGACGCCGCGTGGCGCTTCTTCGGCGCGATGGCCCGCGTGCTCGTGCCCGACAACATGGCCGCGATGATCTCCATCGCCGACCCGCTCGCGCCCACGATCGTCGCGGCCTTCCTCGACTACGTCCAGGCCCGCGGGCTCTTCATCGACCCCGCGCGCGTGCGCGCCCCGCAGGACAAGGGTCGCGTCGAGAATCAGGTCCCGTACGTGCGCGAGAGCTGGTTCGCTGGCGAGACGTTCACCTCGCTCGCCGACGCACGCGAGCACGCCGCCCACTGGTGCCGCGACGTCGCCGGCGCGCGCGTGCACGGCTCGACCCGCCAGGTCCCTCGCGACGCGTTCGAGCGCGACGAGAGGCCCGCGATGCTCCCGCCCCCCGCGAGACCGTTCGACGTACCGCTCTGGTCGGACGCAAAGGTGCACCCAGACCATCACGTCCAGATCGCCCGCGCCCTCTACTCCCTGCCGACGCGCTTCATCGGTCGCACCGTGCGCGTGCGCGCCGACCGGACGACGGTGCGCATCTACCTCGGCACCGAGCTCATCAAGACGCACCCACGCGTCGCCCAGGGCAAGCGCTCCACCGACCGCGCCGACTACCCCGAGGGCAAGGCCGACTACGCGCTGCGCAACGTCGAGGCCCTGCTCACGCGGGCGCGCGCCCGCGGCACGCACGTCGGGCTCTACGCCGACAAACTCCTCGGCGGACCGCTCCCGTGGACGCGCATGCGCCAGGCCTACGCTCTCGTGCGCCTCTGCGACACGTTCGGCGACGGCCGCGTCGAGGCCGTCTGCCAGAGCGCGCTCGCCTTCGACGTCGTCGACGTGACGCGCGTCGGCCGCATGCTCAAAGCTGCCGTCGCGCCAGGCGCGCCCGACGCCCGAGAGGGCAAGGTCGTGCCGCTCCAGGCGCCGCGCTTCGCGCGCTCCACCGAGCACTTCGGCACGCGCACCGGCGCGCCGCGCAAGGAGGGGACGTGATGGCTCAGCACACCATCTCGTCCGAGCTCGTCGCAGCTCTCAAACGACTCAGGCTCGGGCGCATCCTCGACACGCTGCCCGAGCGGCTCGCCCTCGCCGAGGCGCAGGACATGCCCTTCGAGGACATGCTCCTCTTGCTCCTCTCCGACGAGGTCTCGCGCCGCGATACGAGCGCCGCCGACGGCCGCGCACGCGACGCCGGCCTCGACCCGTCCATGCGCCTCGAGCAGTGGGACAAATCCTCCAAGGTGTCGTTCGACAAGCGCCTGCTCAACTAGCTGGCCAGCCTGCGCTTCCTCGAGGCCCACAAGCACGTCGTCGTGCTCGGCCCCGTCGGCGTCGGCAAGACCTTCGTCTCGCAGGCCCTCGGCCACGTCGCGTGCAGACACGGCTACCGCGTCAGGTTCGTGCGCGCCGACGCCATGCTGCGCACGCTGCGCCAAAGCCGCCTCGACAACTCGCGC
>JAPLLF010000233.1 GCA_026387715.1 Pseudomonadota bacterium | reverse complement strand
GTGGCGTTCGCGTTCACCGTCAGCGACGGGGCCATCGCGTGCAGCCTCGACGCCGCCGCGTTCACCACGTGCGCGAGTCCGCAGGCGTGGAACGTGCCGGCCGGCGCACACCAGCTCCGCGTCCAGGCGACCGACCAGGTGGGCAACGTCACGACCGCGCTCCGCGCGTGGACCACCGCGTGTAGCGCGCCCACCGCGAGCGGCGCCGTCGGGCTGCTCCACTTCGACACCGGCGACCAGGTGCAGCCGAACGCCGTGCTCGCCGCCGCGAGCGCGACGCTCGGGACGGACGCCACCGTCGAGCCCGCGGACCCCGCGTTCGTCGCGGCCGCGCGCTTCGCAGGCGGCCTCGCGTTAACGAGCGGCGACCTCGTCGCGTGGCCGCTCGGCGCGGGTGCCACGAGCACGCCGTCGTTCACGCTCTACGCGACGCCGGACAGGCCTGCGGCGCTCGTGACGGTGCTCGCGACCGCGGACGGCCGGCTCGCCTTGCGGGTCGTGCCCGGCAGCGGGACCACCGTGAAGTTCGCGCTCGCCGTCGATGGCAACGTCGCGACCTCGTCGCAGGTCGCCGCAGGCCAGTCGCATCATGTCGCAGCCTCGCTCACGGGCACCACGCTGCGGTTGTGGGTCGACGGCGACCGCACCGACGTCGTCAGCACGCTGGCGATGCCGCTCGCGCTCGACGCGTTGCAGCTGGGCGGCACGTACGGCGGCGTGCTCGACGAGGTGTGGATCGCGACGACCGGCCTCAGCTCCGACGACGCGGCGCTCGCGACCTACTGCCCGATGTGATTATCTCGTCGGCGTGAACCGCAAGCTCCTCGGTGGTGTCGTCGCGCTCGTCGCCCTCGTGCTGATCTGGTTCCTGGTCCTGCGGGATCGAGGGGACGCGGCCACGTCGACGAGCGGGGCGCCGAAGCCGCGCGCGGCCGACATCGCCGCGCCGACCGTCGAGCGCCACGAGCCGTCGACCGGCCCGGCCCCGAGCGGCGCGGCCCCGCGCTGGCGGCGCGATCTCGATCGCGTGGGCGCGCTCGTCCTCGAGGGCCAGGTCGTCGACGCGCACGGCGACGGCGTCGGCGACGCCGAGGTGTGGCTCGCGTCGGTGCCCCCGCGCAAGACGACGACCGAGGCGAACGGCACGTTCTCGTTCGACAAGCTCGTCGGTCGCACGTTCGCGCTCGTCGCGTCGCACGGCGACGACATCGGCGGGCCGATCGACGTGAAGCTCACCGACAAGAGCGATCCGGTGCGCATCCAGCTGTCGCCGGCGGCCGCGCTCGTGGTGAGCGTCCACGACGAGGAGCACCATCCGATCGCCAGCGCCGAGGTCACCCTGCAGGGGCTCGGCGAGCGCGTCGCGATGACCGACGCCACGGGCAAGGCGACGATCAAGCCGGTGCATCCCGGCGGCGTCGCGGTCACCGCGGTCGCGCCCGGCTACGCCGCCAACGCCGGGTTCACGATGGTCAACGCCGGACCGCCGGGCACGCTCGACCTCACGCTGCACAAGGGCTTCGCGGTGTCCGGCCGCGTCGTCGACGAGGCTGGCAAGCCGGTCGGCAAGGCGCATGTCGTGCCGACCAGCGCGTGGGGGATCGGCGCCAACAAGGGCGAGATCACCGACGACCAGGGCGCGTTCACGTTCGGCGCGCTCGCCGCCGGCCGGGTCACGCTGATCGCGACCGACGACGAGCACGCGCCGGCGCAGTCGCCGCCGGTCACCGTGGTGGATCGCGCGGTCACCGGCGTCGAGATCACGATGAAGGCGGGCGGCGTCGTGGCCGGCGTGGTGGTCGATCCGCAGCAGCGGCCCGTCGCGTTCGCGACCGTGCGCGCCGCGGCGGTGCAGGCCGCCCAGCAGCTCGACGGCGAGGGCTCGTTTCGCCAGATCACCGCCGACCGGGCCGGCGCGTTCGAGATCCGCGGGCTGCCGCGGACGAGCGTGCAGGTCCGCGCCGAGTCGGACACCGCCGCGAGCAAGGTCACCACCGTCGAGCTCGCCAAGGAAGCCCGGCGCGAGCTCACCCTCGTGCTCGAGCTCAGCGGGACGATCGCGGGCGTCGTCGTCGACGAGGCCGGCAAGCCCGTGCCGGAGGTCCAGGTCAACGCGTTCCAGGACTTCATGGGCGGCGGCACCGAGGACATCGCCCTCGCGGGCATGGCGCCGGCGACGACCGACGGCGCCGGCGCGTTCGTGCTGCGCGGCCTGCCCGACGGGCCGTACCGGTTGTGGGCCAGCCGCGCGCGCGGCCGCGAGTGGGGCCAGCAGGGCGTGTCCGCGAAGGTCGGCGACACCAACGTGCGCATCACGCTCGCGGCGCCCGGCACCCTCGTCGGCAAGCTCGCCCTCGACGGCGGCGCCGCCCCGAAGCTCGCGTTCGTTCAGGTCGGCTGGCAGCCGGCGACCGCGGCCGTGGCCGGCGCGTTCTCGATCGGTGAGCTGACGCCCGGGCAGTACGAGGTGACCGTGCGCGGGCCCGAGTTCGCCGAGCTCGTCAAGCACGACGTCAAGATCGAGCCCGGCAAGACCACGGACCTCGGCACGCTCACGCTCGTGCGCGGGCGCCGGCTCGTCGGCAAGGTCGTCGACGGCAAGGGCGCGCCGGTCGCGGGCGCCAAGGTGAAGGTCGGCGAGATGCTGTTCTCGCTCGACGGCGCCGACGAGCAGGTCGCCAACGTCGAGGAGATGCGCGGCGTCCGCAGCGCGCTGACCGACACCGCGGGCGAGTTCGTGATCATCGGCATCCCGGCCAAGTCGATGAACGTCGGCGCCGAGCACCCCGACCGCGGCCGATCGGCGGCGGTCGCCATCGCCGCGGGCACGGACGATCCGCCGCCGGTGACGTTGACCCTCAAGGGCTACGGCTCGGTGGTCGGCAACGTGACGATGCAGGGCAAGCCCCAGGCCGGCGTCACGCTGTCGGTGTCGGCGAAGGGCGGCGGCGCGCAGGCGACGTTCGCGCAGTCCGACGCCGAGGGCGCGTTCGCGCTCGCCAAGGTCCCCGAGGGCGCGACGGTGATCAGCGCGATGCAGCAGAAGGACGGAGGGATGGCGTTCCGCTCGACGAGCGTCACCGTCGACGTCGTCGCGGGCAAGCCGACGACCGTCGCGATCGACATCCCGATCGGGACGATCTCGCTCGCGGTGTCGGTCAAGGCGCTGCCGAACAACCACATCGACTCCGCGCAGATCTTCCTGTTCAACGGCACGATCTCGGCGACCCACGCCAAGGAGCTGATGGATGGCTTCGTCGGCGGCGCGATCAAGGGGATGAAGTTCTGGCTCGGCAAGGAGCCGGTCGAGTTCGACGAGCTGACCCCGGGCACCTACTCGGTGTGCTCGGTGCCGATCACGGGCAACCTGCAGGACCCGCAGCTGGTGCAGAAGATCCAGCAGAACATGGACACCCTGCGCGTCTACTGCAAGCCGGTGACGCTCGCCGCCTCGCCGGCGAAGCAGGCGTTCGTGGCGGAGTTGCCGGCGATGATCCCGTTGCCGCAGTGATACGATCGGCGCGTGCGGATCGCGCTCGTGCCTCTCGTATGGATGACGACGATCGCCTGCTCGCCGGACGTCGAGGACCCCGCCGATCGGTGCGGCGAGGCCGCGTGTCCGGGCGGTGAGGTGTGCGATCGCTCGGGCGCGACGCCCGCGTGCCTCGACGCGACCGCGGACGACGACGGTGACGGCCTCACGAACGCCGAGGATCTCTGCCCGCGGCTCGCGGGGGCCCCGCAGTTCGACAAGGACGCCGACGGCATCGGCGACGCGTGCGATCGCTGCCCGATCGCGCCGCCCGCCGCCACGCCGGACACCGACGGCGACGAGGTCGACGGCGTGTGCGATCCCGATCCCGAGCTGCCCGGCAACAGGATCGTCGCGTTCTCGGGCTTCCGCGCGGCGACGCCCGGCTGGACGCTGCCCGCGGGCTGGGCGATCACCGGCGGCGACCTGGTCGCGACCGTGCCCGGCGTGTCGGCTGGCCTGCTCGCGATCCCGATCGTCGGCACGAACCACGTCGCGATCGAGGCGAGCTACCGGATCGACGCGCTCGCCACGACGGGCACGCCGTCGATCACGACGATCGCGCGCGATCGTCGGCCCGCCGGGACCACGCTGATGCAGTGCGGCGTCGCGAAGATCGACACGACCGAGCGCGTGCAGGTGTCGACCGACGTCGACAGCGCGAACGCGGTCGGCATGGGGCTGTTCGACAGCGCCGCGCTGTACCGTCTCGGGTTCCTCATCGACGGCGGGCAGACCGGATGCGCGGTCGTCGTCAACGCCACCAACACGAAGAGCACGTCGGCGCGCGGCGGCGGCGAGCAGATGACCGAGGCGGGCCTCGACGTCGGCAACGCGACCGCGCGGTTCCAGTGGATCCTCGTCGTCGCGCGCTAGCTCAGATCGGGCAGCTGACGCCGGTGCCGCCGAGCCCGCAGTAGCCGTTCGGGTTCTTGCCGAGGTACTGCTGGTGGTAGTCCTCGGCGTAGAAGAACGTCGGGGCCGGCAGGAGCTCGGTCGTGATCGGGCCGTGCTTTGCCTCGGCGAGCCGCGCACCGTAGGTCGCCTTCGAGCGGGTGGCCGCGTCGGCCTGGGCCGCGTCGAACGTGTAGATCCCGGAGCGGTACTGCGTGCCGTGATCGTTGCCCTGCCCCATGTACTGGGTCGGATCGTGCGCCTCCCAGAACACCTTCAGGAGCTGGTCGTACGACACCTGCGCGGGATCGTAGACCACGAGCACGACCTCGTTGTGGCCGGTACGCCCGGAGCACACCTCCTCGTACGTCGGGTTCGGGGTCAGGCCGGCGGCGTAGCCGACCGCGGTCGCGTACACACCGGGGACCTGCCAGAACTTGCGCTCGGCGCCCCAGAAGCAGCCCATGCCGAACATCGCCTTCTGCAGGCCCGGCGGAAACGGCTCCGTGATCCGGTGCTGGTTCACGAAGTGGGACGCGCCGACCTGGATCGGCGTGGCGCGGCCGGGGAGCGCTTCGGCGGGCGAGGGCATCTTCGACTTCTTTCCGAATCCGAACATGCCCATGCCTAGCACACGTGCAGTACGGTGGAAGTCGATGGCCGTCACGCTCCTCGGAATCTGCGGCAGCTTGCGCAAGGCATCCCTCAACCGCGCGCTGCTGCGAGTCGTCGGCGAGCAACTGCCCGCCGGCACGCACTTTCACATCTACGAGGGCCTCGAGCTGCTGCCGATCTTCAACAGCGATCACGCCGATCCCGCGCCGGTCGTCGCGCTCAAGGCCGCGATCGCCGCGGCCGACGGCGTCATCATCGGGGTGCCCGAGTACAACTACTCGATCCCCGGCGGGCTCAAGAACGCGCTCGACTGGGTGTCGCGGCCGCCGGCGACGTCCCCGATCCGGGGCAAGCCGGTCGCGATCTGCGGCGCCGCGTCGGGGATGAGCGGCACGATCCGCGCGCAGACCCACCTGCGGCAGATGCTCGTGTACAGCGACTGCCCGACGTTGAACCAGCCCGAGGTGTGCATCCCCCGCGCGCACGAGCGGTTCGATGCTGACGGCAAGCTGACCGACGAGTCGACGCGCGCGCTGCTCCAGCGGTTCGGCGCGGCGGTCGTCGCGTTCGTCGACAAGCACCGCACGACCTGAGCTACTTCGCGAGCCCCTTCCAGACGTCGAGTGACAACAACCCGGCGCGGTTCACGATCATCGCCAGGTGCCGATCCCACCTGGCACCGCTACATCCGCGTTCGCCCCGGTCGATCCATTCGTTATCCCTATGACCGCCACGAGCATGCACATGACCACCATCGGGATCGAGGTCACCTGGCCCGTCGACTTCGCGGTCTCGGGACGGAATCGTGAAGCGCACCGCGCGTGCGCGATGAGTCCGAACATGATGGCGTTCCAGAGCGCGAGCCCGTACGCCCCAGGGTGGCTCAACGAGCTGACCCTCCACCTCGGCGACGAAACGCTCGTGCTGCTGGCGACCATCCAGACCTGCGAACCAAGTCGGGGCGGCTGGCTCGTCACCGCCCAGCCCTTCGCGCTCGCGGGCGAGCCCAAGATGATCTGGCTCCGCTTCATCACCCAGACGCGCGCGGCCTCACGCAAGATCAAGTAGCCCGCAGACCTCGTGCTCGTCCCGTGGCTCGAGGCTCAGGGGCTCAGCATCCAGCGCGGAGGTCACACGATCGCGAGGGTCGAGACGACGATCGCGACGACAAACGCAGCGATGATCGCGGTCGAGAACGCGCGACGGCCGCTGACCAGATCGCGGACGAGCAAGTCCACGTCGCCGACCGGCTTGCCCGCCGGATCTCGCTCGATCGGCTGCGTCGAGCCGGTCTGAAGGCTGTACGCTTGGTGATCTTCCCTCGTCACCGACCCATCGTCGAGATAGGCATCCTCGATGGGCCGCAGGTTCGAGGTCGGGAGGACCTCCTCCCCCTCCGCGGTGCGGGCCTCCAGCTCGTGGCCCTTCTTGAACCACAACGTCGAGCGAAATGGCCTGCTCATACGTTCGCTATCGACCGACTTGGTGGGCGTGTGAGGCTGCGTTCCGTCGAATTCGTGCGCCGCCAATGTCGAGGCCGCGGCTACTGCGCGCCGTCGAACGCGACGACGCTGTCGCTCGTCAACCCGGCGGCGTTCGCCTCGTCGGTGTCGATGTGCAGATCGAGCGTGTACGCCGGGCTCACGCGCACGATCACGTCGCCCATCGTCATCTCGCGCTCGCCCTCGACGCGCACCTTGATCATCGCCTGGTCCACCACGCCGTACGCGGCGGCCTGCGCGGGGCTCATGTGGACGTGGCGGTGCGCGAGGATCACGCCGCTGGGGATCGCGATCGTGCCGGCCGGGCCGCGCAGCGTGAGGCCCGGCGTGCCGTCGAGCTTGCCGCTCTCGCGCAGCGGCGGCGCGACGCCGAGCGTGAACGCGTCGGTCTTCGCGAGCTCGACCTGGGTCTGCGGGCGGAGCGGCGCGATGATCGCGACGCCGCGGAGCTCGCCCTTGGGGCCGACGAGGTCGACGGTCTCGCGCGTGACGTACTGGCCGGGCTGGGTGACGTCGCGCTTGCGCACGAGCTCGTAGTCCTTGCCGAACAGCGCGTCGGCATCGGCGCGCGACAGGTGGACGTGGCGCACGCTGACGCCGATCGGGATCGGGCGCGCGCGCACGCTCTTGATCGCGCCGGTCGCGCCGACGATGCAGCGCAACGCCTCGCGCGCGATCATGCGCTCCTCGTCGGTCTGGACGACCAGCACCTTGGTCGGCGACCGCGGCGCCGAGATCTCGACGAGCCCGCCGTGGTCGGCCGCGCGCCTGGTCTCGTTCGCGTGGGGGTCGAGCGCGATGCCCATGTAGATCAGGCTGTCGCACACGCGGCTGCGCACGAGCGCGGAGTTCTCGCCGATCCCGCCGGTGAACACGATCGCGTCGGCGCCACCCATCACCGCGGTGTACGCGCCGATGTACTTGCGGAGGCGATGCACGAACACGTCGATCGCGAGCCGCGCGCGGACGTCACCCGCCGCGGCCGCGGCCTCGATGTCGCGGAAGTCGGCGCCGATCCCCGAGAGCCCCGCGAGCCCCGACTTGCGGTTGAGCAGCTGGTCGATGTCGTCGAACGACATCCCGCCGCGCGCGAGGAGGAGCGGGATCGCGGGGTCGAGATCGCCCGACCGCGTCCCCATCACGAGGCCCTCGAGCGGCGTCATCCCCATCGAGGTGTCGACCGAGACGCCGTTCTCGATCGCGCACACGCTCGCGCCGCCGCCGAGGTGACAGGTGACGAGGCGCAGCCGCGAAAGATCGGTCTTGAGGTGCTCGGCGGCCGACAGCGCCATGAACTGGTGGCTCGGGCCGTGGAAGCCGTAGCGCCGCACGCCCTGCTGCAGATACAGCTCGTGCGGGATCGCGTAGGTGAACGCGTGCGGTGGCAGGTTCGCGTGGAACGCGGTGTCGAACACCGCGACGTGCTTCGTCGTCGGGAAGATCGCGCGGGCCGCGCGGATCCCGGCGAGGTTGACCGGGTTGTGGAGCGGCGCGAACTTGCTGCACTCCTCGATCACGTCGATCACGCCGTCGTCGATCACCGTCGGCGCGACCAGCCGCTCGCCGCCGTGGACGACGCGGTGGCCGACGATGCCGAGCGCCGCCGGATCGGGCAGCGGGCCCCCCGGGCGCGTGAGGTGCGCGAGGATCCCGCGCAGCGCGTGCATCGCCGTCGAGCCGTCCATCACCTCGGTGCCCGTCTCGAGGACGTGGAGCGCGTTCGCGGTGCCGACGCGCTCGACCCGGCCGGTGGCGAGCGTCGCCTCGGTGTCCATCTCGAAGAGGTCGTACTTGACGGACGTGGAGCCGACGTTGACGAGCACGTTCATGCCCGGACGATAACGGGCATCGCCCTCGCCACGGTATCGTGACGCCATGGTCTTCGTCGGCGTTCGGCTCGCCTACACCTGTCCCGAGTGTGGAGGCCCGGTACCGCTCAACCGCGTCGCCGCGGACGTGTTCTGCCATCATTGCCTGTCGAGCCTCGACGCTGGCGACGCGTGGCCCGCGAACCTGCTCGGTCGCTGCTGGGACGAGCCACCCACCGCGTGGGAGATCGGCAAGCGGCGACGCAGCATCCACCTCAAGCTGAGCGTCAAACCCGAGGTGGAGCGCCTGGGCACCCTCCCCGCGGGGCTGAGCGTCCGCGCGACGGATGCGTTCACCGACAGCGTGTTTCCGGGCGTCCTGCGGCTGCACGGCGAGGTCGAGGCGGTCATCCGCGGCGCGATGACGGCGGCCTCGCAACCGCTGCTGTTTGCCTGCCTCGGGTGCGGCGCCGGGCTCAAGGTCGATGGTTCGGCGCGTGTCGTCGCCTGCGACTACTGCCACGAGTCCTGCTTCCTGCCAGACGATCTGTGGCTCCGCATGCACCCGGTCACCAGACGTCGATGGCTGGTCCTCGAATATCCTGAAGCCCGCGAATCCACCCCTGCCCCATAAAGAACGCGAACGCGTGGCCGATCCACCCTCGAACATGTCCCGTCCGCGGCAGACGCGCCTCGAGCGTCTCCTCGGGCTCGTCCCGTTCGACCGTGCGCTCCGACGCGAGTTCGCCGACGCCACGCCCGACCTCCGCCGTCGCGCTCGGCTGATCGCGGCCTTCGGCGTGCTGGCCTGCTCCGGCGGATGGGGCCTGGCGTCCAGCCACCTGTTGTTCTTCGGGATCCCCGCGATCCACTGCCTGGCCCCCGGCCCTCGCCGGGACGGTCGCCCTCGCCACGCCGTGGCTGCTCCTGCGCACGCGCTCGGTGCGGGGCTGCGGCCACCTCGTCGCCGCTTGCTGGCTGGTGGCGTGCGGCTGGGGCATGAACCTGCGCGGCGGGCTGCACGCCGGGCCGCTCTACACCCAGGTCGCCGTCCCGTTCATCGCGCTGGTCGTCCTCGATCGCCGCGCGGCGTGGCAGTGGACGCTGATCGTCGGTGCCGAGCTGGCGATCTACGCCGGCCTGCTCGCCGCCGGGGTCGAGCTCACGGATCGCATGCCGCCGGCCTACGGCCTGGCCAGCAACCTCGTCGCCAGCGGGCTGTTCAGCGTCCTCGTGCTCGCGATGGGCGCGGCGATGGAGTGGTTGCGCGAGGAGGCCGAGGCCGAGCTCGAGGTCGCCATCGACCGCCGGGCCAAGGCCGAGCGCGAGGCCGGCATGCTACGTGCGGATCGGCTCGCCGCGATCGGCCAGCTGGTCGCGAGCCTCGCCCACGAGGTCAATAACCCCCTGTCCTACCTGCTCAACAACCTGGAGTACCTCGACGGCGAGCTGACCGACCCCGAGCACCACAACGCGCTCGCCGACGCGCTCGAGGGCGCCACGCGGGTCAAGGCGATCGTCGGTGACCTCAAGACGTTCTCGCGCGACGACGACGAGCGCCTGGTCGCCGTCGACCTGCCCGAGGTCATCGCGTCGTCGCTCCGCATGGTCGCGGGCGAGCTTCGCCACCGCGCCGTCGTGCGCACCGAGCTCGGCCCCGCGCCCCGCGTCCTCGGGACACGCACCCGGATCGGCCAGATCCTGATCAACCTGATCGTCAACGCGGGCCAGGCGACCGACGAGCGCCGGGACAACGTCATCACGATCAGCCTCGAGGCCACCCCGACCGGCGCGCGGGTGAGCGTCCGCGACACCGGCGTCGGGATCCCCGACGAGCTGCTCGCCCGCGTCCGGGATCCGTTCTTCACGACCAAGTCGATCGGGGTGGGCACCGGCCTCGGCCTCTCGGTGTGCGAGAACCTGGTCACCAAGCTCGGCGGCGTGCTCACGCTGGTCAGCGAGGTCGGCGTCGGCACCGTGGTGACCTTCACGCTGCAAGCCGCGTCGCCCGAGCTGCCGGTGATCACCACGCTGCCGATCCCGGTGGTGACCGAGCGGCTGCGGATCCTCGTCATCGACGACGAGCCGGCCGCGCGCCGGGCGCTCGAGCGCGCGCTGCGCGATCACGAGGTGGTGACCGCGGCCGGTGGGCGTGCCGCGCTGACGATGCTCGCCGACGATGCCGCGTTCGACCTGATCCTGTGTGACGTGATGATGCCCGACGTCGACGGCGTCGACGTCGCCGAGGCGCTGACCACGCGGGGCCTCGACGCCCGCCTCGTGCTGATCACCGCCGGGGCGATCACCGAGCGAACCCGCGCCTTCCTCGCCGCCAGCCGCTGCCCGATCCTGAGCAAGCCACTCGACGTCGCCACCCTGCTCCGCCAGGTCGCCACCACCCCGCGGCGAACGGCGCGGACGTAGCGGATCGCACCCGCCACGCGCGCACCTGTGGGTGGTTTCCACCGAGGCCGCTTGACCCGGGAACTCCTGACCCGGCGACGAGGTAGGCAGGAGTGCGTCCACCTCGGAAGGTGCTTCAAGCCCGCAACGAGGGGGCGACAGGGAGCTCCACCCAAAAACCGCTGGCGCGACCCGTGCTAGGTACGTGCGCGATGCGCATCTCTCACATCCTCGCGATCGTCACAGGTGTCGCGCTCGGCTTTGCGTGCGGCAAGGAGCATCCGGGGCCTGGCGGCGCGGATGCACCGACCGACCCGCTGCTCGGACTGGTGAGCCTCGTCGTCGAGCCCGCCGACCAGACGCTCGTGATCCAGCAAGGCCAACCCGCGATCGAGGAGTACACGGCGACCGGGACGTTCGTCGATGGTCACTCCGAGAACATCACCGATCGCGTGGCGTTCGCGCTCGGCGACGGCACGCTCGGCGGCTTCGCGAACGCGAAGCTGACGACGACGATCGCGAAGGGCGGGCGAACGGTCGTGGTCGCCTCCGCGGCCGGGGTCGAGGGCCAGACGCCGGTCACGATCAAGCTCCAGCAGCGCTACGACGATCCGGGATCGACCCTCCCGACCGATCCCGCGGCGCCGTTCGGAGGCCCCGTGGTCGCCGGTCGCGACCCGACCTCGGTCTACCCCAACGACGGCGTCGTCGTGCCGCCGAACCTCGGGCGACTCGAGCTCCACTTCCGCCCGGGCACGGGCAACACGCTGTTCGAGCTGTCGTTCGTCAGCGCGGTGCTCGATCTCAAGGTGTACCTGCGCTGCACGACGCCGCTCAATGGTGGTTGCATCTACCTCCCGGACGCACCGGTGTGGACGTGGATCGCCGAGAGCCATCGCGGCACCGATCCGGTGACCTGGTCGATCCGCGCGACCGACGATGCCGGCACTGGCGTGGGTACGTCGTTGCCGATGACGATGCGGTTCGCCCCCGAGGACCTCACCGGCGGCATCTACTACTGGAACACCACCACGACGTCGATCATGCGGTTCGACTTCGCGTCGACGACGCAGGTCATGGCGGAGAAGTTCATCGGCCCCGAGATGACCGGCAACACGTGCGTGGGCTGTCACGCGCTGTCGCGCGACGGCAAGAAGCTGGTCGCCGAGGCCGGCGGCCAGAACGACGGCCGCATCCTGCTGCTCGACGTGGCGACGTCGACCCCGCTGGTCCCGTTCGGCTCCACGGAGAAGAGCAACTTCGAGAGCTGGAACATGGACGGCAGCGCGTTCGTCGGCGTCTACGCCGATAATGGCGCGACGAACTTCAACCTGATGCTGTTCGACGGCACCACGGCCGCGTTGACCGAGACGATCGAGGCGGGTGGCACGTCGACGAACCCGACGAATCACCCCGACTGGTCACCTCTCGGCGACCGCATCGCGTTCATCAACGTCGGCGTCAAGAACACGCTGCAGATGATGTACAACGGCGAGATCCGCACCGTCGCGAAGGTCGGCGGCGTGTGGCAACCCTACGAGGTGGTCGTCCCGCGCGTGGCCGGCAAGAACCGCTACTACCCGTCGTTCGCGCCGGACGGCAAGCTCCTGGTGTTCAACGAATCGACCTGCACGTCGGGGAACACCGGCGGCGAGTGCAACGGGGACACCGACCCGACCGCGAAGCTCTACGGCATCGACGGGATCGCAGGCGGGACGATCACCCCGTTCGATCACGCCAACGCGCCGGGCATCGCAGACAACGGCAAGACCGCGCTGACCAACTCGTTTCCCAAGTGGAACCCGTTCGTGTTCCGCAACACCGCCAGCGGCGGCCGGCTCGCGTGGATCACGTTCTCGTCCACCCGCAAGTACGGGCTGCGAAGCCCACCGGGCAGCGGCACGCTCCTGTGGATGGCTGCGGTCGATCTCGACGCGCCCGCCGGCACCGATCCGAGCCTCGCCGCGTTCGCGCTGCCGTTCCAGGACATCACGACGTCGAACCACATCGCGCAGTGGACCACGCAGGTCGTCCCACCGATCCAGTAGCCGGACCGGCCCCCGACGTCCGCGGGACGGCGAGGTCATGGCCGGCCTCGTCGCCGACGGCGTGGGCGACGCCTGCGATCCTCGCCGACCCTCGCGGGGGATCGGATCGCGCTGTTCTGAGCTCCTCGTCACCGCGTTCGCCACCACGCGACCCGTCACCGGCAACTACGAGCTCGAGGCCATGCGGATCCGGACCGACATCGCCTACCTCATCGTCTACGACCTCGCACCGTGACCGATCGCGAACGCGACGTGGTTGATCGCGCCGAGCAGCCCGGCTCCCGTGAGCCGCGCGACCGGGCCCGCGGCGACGTCGCGCGCGTCGAACACGCCGAGCGTGGCGGTCCGGGTGCCGACGTCCTGGACGAGCGCGAGCACGTGGCCGTCGTCCTCGACGGTAGAGCCCGGGCGCGGCACGAACGCCGCGGGCGAGACGTACGCGCGCGGGCCGGCATCCCACGTCTGGACCGTGCGCGCGGCGAAGTCGTGGCGCGCGAGCGCGTGGTACCAGGCCGCGTTGCCGCGATCCGGCTCGTCGCCGGCCACGCCCGGGACGGGCGCCCAGCCGAACTGGTACGCGCGACCCCGGCGGTCGGCGCGGATCTCGGGCGTCTCGGTGGCCACGTCGGTGAGCGCCGTCGCCTGCGCGGTGCGCGTGGCCAGATCGATCGTGTAGCGCCAGCTCGACGACGCCGGGGTCGCGAGAGCCTTCCTGGGGTCGCGCACCGACGGCGGCACCAGGCTGGCGAAGTCGACCCTGCCGGCGTAGCCGATCGCGTCGGCGACGACCTTGCCGTCGGCCTCGTACGCGTTCCAGAAGTGGAAGTGCAGGCGCCCGCCGGGCAGCGGCACCGCGATCGGCGCGCCCCCGGCGCGCGGCAGCAGGTACAGCCGCGGCGTCGCCACCGGATCGAACCGCAGCGCGTCGATCACGGGCTTGCCACCCCACAGGAGCGTGGGCAGCGAGACCGTCCCGAACTGCATCACCAGGTAGTAGTGCTCGGTGATCGCGACGTCGTGAAACGACGCCCCGCCGCGATCGAGCTTGTACGTCCGCTCGACCACGGTCGCGAACGCGTCGTCGACCTCGCGCACGATCAACGTGTCCCGTCGACCGGGGCGATGCTCGAACACCACGTGGTGCCCCGTCGCGGGATCGACGCGCGGCATCGGCCCGAGGGTCGCGCCCTTGGTCGTGGGGTTGAAGGTGGTCGGGCCCCGCGTCTCGAGGGTCACGGGATCGAGCCGGAAGAAGCCGGGATCGTTGGCGGCGACGAGGTCCTTGCCCCACGGCACGACGTTGTGCGAGACGGGGTTGGCGAGGTCGACGTCGAACAGGTTCGACCAGCGCGACGGCTTGTTGACGAACAACCGCCGCTTGACGATCGCGGGCGCGTCGCGCTCGGCCTCCCACAACGGGCTCTGGACCATGCGCGCACGCAGCGACGCCTGGCCGTCGGCGATCCGCACGGCGATCACGCGGCCGTGCGCGTCGAACACGTGCAGCGGGGTCGAGCCGACGCGGCACCCGGTGGGTGCCATCGCATAGAAGGTCCCGGCGAGCGAGGCCGGCAGCGTGCCCTCGACCGTCAACGCGAGGTCGAGGTCCTCGGTCCGGCGCTCGAAGATGAACTCGTGATCAGCCATGGTGCGAAACGCTACGCGCATCACCCACCGCGCGGTAGGGCCCACACCGGCCGATCGCCATGTAGGCTGGGCGCATGCGGCGGCGTCCCGACGTGGTCGATGGCGAGGCGATGACGGCCGTGTCCGACGGCGGCGTCGCGCCGGTCACGGGCGACGCCCCGACGGTGATGCCCGACGGGCCGCTCGCCGCGAACGCCACCACCCTGCCCGGCGACGCCCACGATCTGCCGGGGTTGCCGGTCGTCGACAGCCAGCACTACCAGCTCGGCGTCGAGATCGGGCGCGGCGGGATGGGCCGCGTGCTCGCCGCCCGCGATCGCCGGCTGCGTCGCGACGTGGTGATCAAGGTGCTGCACCGCGGTGCCGCGACGTCGCGGTTCGAGCGCGAGGCGCTGATCACCGCGCGGCTCCAGCACCCCTCGATCGTCCGGGTCTACGACGCCGGCTGGCTCGGCGACACGCAGCCGTTCTACGCGATGGAGCGCGTGCGCGGCCAGTCGCTCGATCGCGTGGTCGCGGCCGCCGCCGACGCGCGCGCCCGGCTTGCGCTCCTGCCCCACGTGATCGCGATCGCGGACGCGCTCGCGTACGCCCACCACGAGGGCGTCATCCACCGCGACCTCAAGCCCCACAACGTGCTCGTCGGATCGTTCGGCGAGACCATCGTGATCGACTGGGGCCTGGCCAAGGATCTCGCCGCGGCCGACGGCGACGTCTCGATCGATCCCGGCGTGCCGATCGCCCATGCGCAGGACCAGACCGTCGCCGGCGCGGTGATGGGCACGCCGAGTTACCCACTTTGGGTACACGGGCGCGCTGGCTGCCACCGGCCGCGACTTCGGTACCGGCGGTCTCCTGTGCGGCCATCAGCCCCGCTGCGATCATGGCCGTGCCGTCCATCTGCAACGTGATCCCGTAGCCGTGGGTGGGCGGGATGATCGCGTGGATCAGTGCCCGGCGCTCCTGCGGCTGCGCGCTCGTGATGCGGGCTCGGATGCCGCGGATGGCAGCGTCGAGCGACTCCTTCGCGCCCCAAGATTCGCGCAGGCGCGCGACGGTGTGCTGCGCCGCATGGAGGTACGCGGTCTGCTTCGCTTGTTCCGACCTGATGGTCTTGCGGGTCGACTGCCACGTGTCCTCGCCCGCCTCGCCAAGCACGAACGTCTTGTAGACGATCGCCTCGCGGTGCTTGAGAGCCTCCAGCTCGCGCTCGCACGTGGCGATCTCGTCCTCGTACTGCAAGACGTCGATCTGCGTGTCAGGGTCCTCGGCCTCGGCGAGCACATCGCGCGCGATGTAGCGCGTGATCGACTCCCACACCGCTACGTCGGTCGCGTCGTAGCGGTGATACTTCTTGTACCGGCACGGCTTCACGCCCATGACCTCGGAGTTTGTGTGTAGCGTCGAGCAGTAGTAGTAGTGCTTCTTGACGTACATCCTCGCGCCGCATGGGCAGAACAGCCGACCGACGAGAATTGGCGCGCTCGCGGGATCTACCGGACGGCCAATCGTGTGCCGGGAATCGAGGTACCGCTGGATGCGCGCGTACTCGTCTTCGGTGAGCAGCGACAAGAGGCCCTGAATCGGTGCCGTCTCGTCGGGCGTGTGGACGTTGGAGTAGCAGCTCTCGCCGAGCAAGTGTCGCTGCCTCAACAGCGACGCGATCGTGCGGCCGTGCCACATCTGGCGCTTCGGTCGCACACGCTTGTGTTCGGGCATGCCCTTGTTCTTGCTCAACAGCGTCGGCACCCGCATCTTGTTCAGGCGGCGCGCGATCTCGTTCAGCGACAGATGCTCGTCGAGTACCCAGCGCTTGATCTGCTCGAACGTCTCGCGCTGCTCGTCGTGGAACTCCCACTTCAGCGCAAGCTGGTTCCAGCGTCGCCCGAAGTAGTGCCGCCCGCCCGGTGAACGTCCTCGACGTACCGCGGACATCCGACCCTCGTTCGCGACTTTGTTGAAGTCTGACTTCTGCAACGCGCTGAACCCGAGCGCCATCATGAACATGAACTGCTGCTGCGCATCGTGCATGTCGTATGTCGTGCCCGTGCTCGTCTCGACGAGAAGAACGTCGAGCTTGAAGCACAGAGACATGACTTCATTGCGCGTACCCGGATCGAGGGCGCGAGCACCGAACACGCGCGACGCTTTGACGAATCGAAGCTCGTTGATCTTGCCCGCGTTCGCGAGCGTCATAAGCTCCCGGCCCTCGGGACTGTCCTGGATCGACAGTGCACCCGACACGCCGGGCGCCTCGATGCGCTTGACGCAGTTCCCGGGGCGGCGCACGCGGAAGCCGTCCAGTTCGTGGCGCTGACGCTCCGGCGTGTCCTTCTCGGCCTGGGCGTCGGTCGACACGCGGACCAGCTCGGCGTAGTTCGGCACGGCCTCTGACAACGCCTTGACCAGCTTGAGGTTCTTGCTCATCGGGCACCGCCGATCCTGCGCAACACGTCGATCACGTTCTCGCGAACATTGACCGCGCCCATCGAACGCGGCGTGTAGGCGCGCGCGCTCTTGTAGATCTTCTCAGCCTTGCGCATGTTGATCTCTTCGGCGCGTGCACACGAAGCCTCGTCGAGAGCTACGGCCACGAGGAAGTCAGCATGCGGATCGTAGTAGCAGCGCTCGACGTCGAGCAGACGCATGTGGATCTTGTCGTCATTCATCGAAGTCCTCCATTTAGATCAGACGATTTTGGCTGGCGACGTGCTCGGGTTCGCGACACGCGGACCGCTGGAAACGATGAGCCAGCCCCATGAGAAGCCGTCCCGGCCGTGTCAAAAACGACCTCTTATGGAACATGTGGCTGCTCACGTGGTTCTCCGACGAGAACGCCCGCTCGGTTTTCGTGGTCCGTTTTTGGAACGCGCAGCCCGCCACGCCGCCGTCACGGGACAGCGGAGCCGACGCCCGACCTCGCGCCACGACACGCCGTCGGCGCGAAGAGCGAGCACACGGTCACGGTCGGGTGTCCGACGGCTACGCGGTCGGCCGATCCTGTGACCGAGTCGTCGGGCCTTCGCGAGCCCAAGCACCGTCCGCTCGGCGATCAACTCGCGCTCGAACGCGGCGACCGCGGCAAGCACGGTGATGATCAACCTCGACATTGCGTCGCCGTTGGGGTGCACGTCGATGCCTTGGCTCGTGGCGATGAATCTGATGCCGCAACGCTGAAGCTCCTCGATGTTCGCGAGTAGGTCGAGAGCTGACCGGCCGAAGCGATCGAGCTTCCAGACGATGACCGCGTTGATCTGGCCGTCCCGAGCGGCGTCCATCACCCGGCGTAGTCCGGGCCGATCGTTGCGCGCGCCCGAACCCGTTTCTTCGATCAGGCTTGCGACCTTCATCGAACGCGCGCGCGCCGCTGTACGCAGTTCGTGGCGTGCGAGCTGCGGATCTTGATCGCGCGAGCTTACCCGGTGGTAGAGCACCGCTCGAAGCTGCTCGCTTCCTCGCCGCGTCACGGCCGCTCCTCGGTGAGTGAGATGAGGATGCCTCCGGGCGTTAGTCGGTGCCCCATGCGTTCAAGTTCGGCCTCGGCAAGCACACGGTGCAGTAGCTCCAGTGCGAACGCCACGTTCCCGGATCCGAACGCCGCATCGACTGCGAGGCAGCGCGCATCAGCCGGTCCGACAAGCCGAATCAACCGTTTCCGCTGACGAGCAGTGTTATGACGACGCACGTGATCTCCTAACGAGCTGCGCAAGAGGTGAAGTCGGATCGATCGCGCAGGCTGCATCTGCGACGCTGTCCCAGCCGCCTTGCGGGCCGTCGCCCTCGGTGGTGTCGAGATCGCGGTGCCACTCGGTTGAGTGATCGTCGTCTGGTGGCACATCTACGCCGGATGAGAACAGGTCGCGGACCAGTTTCTCGACCAGAGGGTCATCTTGGCGCTCCGACCGCATCTCCGGCACCTGTTGCGCAGTCGTCGACGCCTGCACTGCTGGGTTGACCTCCCACCGTGAGTTCTTTGGTGGGCGCCCGCGGCCCTTCGACGGTGGCGGCGCCACCTCTCGCAGGTAGTGGTGCTCTCCGAGCACGTCGAGCGCCGCGCGAACCTCGTCCATCGTGGGGATGCTGCTGCCGTCGCGACAGTCGCGTTCGATGACCGTCGCGATCTTGTCGCGCCGGATCCAATCGAGAATCTTCTTAGCGTTTCCAAGGGCCGCGACGCCACCGACGCCGAACGCGATCCGAGCGTGCTCGATCAGATACTCGCCGATCGTGATCGCGCGCTCGTAGGTCGCTGCGGGTACCTGCTGCCTCAGCCCAGCGTCGACGTTATCGACGTGATCGGCGACGTGCAGTAGCCCGGCGAGCCTGACCGTGCCGCCGAGCAGCTTAGAGCCCCACTCGCGGATCGCGGCGAGCCTGCCACCAGGGCGAAGCATCTCCTCGATCTTCTGCGCGTGCCCGTAGTACCGCTCGCGCGCTTGCTCATCGAGCACCAGCATGTACGGCTGCTCGTTGTGCGGCACGCCGAGGAGTGTGGTGACGTGCGTGTGGTACGCGGTCCGGATCTCGTCGGACACTGCGGGCGCGCGGACATCACGGTAGCCGACGCTGCTCTTGGGCAGCGAGTAGAAGAACCGGGCGAGCAGTCCGCGCCCAGCAAACGTTTCATTGTTCATCGCAGCATCGAGCACGACCGGCTGCACGGCGAGCGCGAGCGTCAACGCTGGACGCTCGACGTGTTCGGCACCGCGACTAACGCGATCCACACGATGCGTGTCGCCGGAGTAGCCGCGCAACAGGACTTCGCAAACCGGACCGTCGGCGTACCGACCCGCAACGATGTCGAGTACACCGCCCTCGGCGGCGACGATCCCCAGTCGGCCAGCCTGCTCGGACAACAGGCGACCGAGCGCTTCCGGCGTCGCATCATCGGCGATGTACCGCGGCAGCGCGGGAACCTTCACGGCGTCGGCTGCCAGTACCGCCGCGATGAAGGCATCGGCTGCCACCGCGTCGTCCGGGTTCGCCTTCGCTTCGGCTTCGGCCTTTTTTGCCCGCGCGTTCAGCAGGCTGCGGCTTGCTTCGACCTTCGAGATCTCGCGTGCGGTATTCTCCGTCTCGAAACGCTCGTAATCCTCGACCGGTCTCGTTGCGTCACGCAGGACCGGGCTCTTGCGCTCGCCGGACGGCAGCACGTCGAGCACGTAGATGTTGAGCGGCTCGATGTGACCGGGCTTGGCTTCGATCTCGACCTTGCGCGCAACGGTGAGCGCGACGACCGCCAACACCAAGGTCGCTGGCAGATCGATCGGGACCTGTAGAGCGATGGCCTCGGCCTCGGTCCAATCGCGCACCCACGGTGGAAGCGTCGCCAGCGGAAAGTCTGGCAGCGTCGGCGCTGCTGCAAGCGCGACCGGCTGCTGCCATACGGATGCGGCCTCAAGCCCGATCCCGATCTTCGCGTGGGGATCGAGCAGCGCCACGAGATCCTTCCAACGATTTTGTTTGGCGCCACAAGAATCATGGTGGCAGTGCGCGCTGTGACGGCCGTCCGAGTGCCGAACGATGTACGCAGACTGGTTCTGATGCGCCGTGCTGAACGGGCACCGGCTCAGTACGTACAACGTGCCGCCGTCGCGTCCCGGTTTCTGATCGACGACAGCAACGCCGATCGAAGCGAGTCCTGCCGCAATGTCGGCACGAAGACCGGGCGATCCAGACGGCGCAAGCACCATAGGTCTCGTCTCGCACCGCGCCATCGTTGCCACGGCTTCGAGCGCGGCGTGAGGCACGACTTCGAGTTTCTCGGGCATGTACAAGATCGCCGATCGGCGGTGCGGACGCCCGATCGTGTCGCTACCTTTTCTCGCGGTGGTGCCGTAGAGGCGTACGATCCGCGCGGCATTGCCAACGCTGCGATCGACCTTCACGATCTCGTCGTTGAACTTCTCGGCGAGCGCGGCAAGGACGCCTTCGATGAGCGCAAGGGAAGCCGCGTTGTTGTCGAGATCGATCCGAAACAACACGTGCGCGCCGTTGCCCGAGTCGGCGCTCACCGCGTCGGGCCAGCCGTGCTCGCGTAGCCACGCAACGATCGTTCGGGCGCGCTCGCATGCGGCCAGATGCTCTTCATCGGTCGACGAGATGCCGCTCGGCCGCACCGGATCAAGATCGATCAGGATCCAAAGTCGCTTCACGATCTCGGCGTCGGTCGTGCTCTGCCCTCGGCGCGCTCGCGGCGCGACGTTGTTCGCGCGGGCGAGCAACTCAGGCCGGACCGGATTGACCGTGACGTATACGCCCGGCGCATGCATCGCGTCGCCTAGATGGATCGCCTGCTGGACGAGCTTATCGATGTCGTCGAAGTTCCCGCTGTACGTGTGCAGGTACGGCGAGCCATCGGGGCGCTCGCCACTTGGGACTTCGAGGGCTCGCAGTTCTACGACGGGATTATCCATCCCGGCGCTGCGCGCCGTCGCGAACAACACGTCGACCCACCTGCGCATGGTCGCCGGGCCGGGCGCCGTGTCGTCGTAGGGCCGGATCACGGCGCCTCCTGGTGTGTACCGGAAGGCGGCGCTGGTGGTGGGCCGTCGCCGCCGCTCGGCGCGGCGCGTACGCGCGCCGCACGGCGACGGCGACTTCGTGTCCGGCGGCGCGGGCGTACGCACCGGCCTACACGGCGGCGAGCACGAGCACTATGGCGTCGCTGGTGGTACCAGCGTGCCGCTGCCATCGCGAGGGCACAGTGCTCGGCTGCGCGGATCGCGGCTGCACGATCACCGAACATCCGGTCCAACTCACCGGGCGCGACATCGTCGGACGATAGACCGTCCGGCGGCACGCAAACGCTCACGACCTCGGCCGTCATGATGTCGACCGTCGCGCCGCCCGGCATCGTGATCGTCGTCCTCGGCGGATGGAGAACGGCGCCAACCGTGGAGACATCACGCAGGGTGTCCGGTCCGTGCATCGCGACTGATCTACTATATATAGTGACGGATGGTGTCAAGCACTCGTCTCTTGGCATCAGCGTGACTAGAAACGCGGCGATTACGCGGTGCAGACGCGGGCGTTACTGGAGCGTCGTGCTCCTCGGTCTACCGCCTCGAATCCGTTGACCGATTCGCCCTGCCTGCTTTTTTGTGGGTTTTGCGGGACGGGTTCTACCACGTGCCGCACGCGGGCGCCGTCCTTCAGCCCCGTCAATGTTCGGCGAACAAAGCCAAGGTCGATCGCGCGCGCGATCGACGATCTTCGACGGAGTTCGGCACCATCAGCCTGCTGCCATCGCGGCCATCTCGCGCTCGACCTTCACATCGAGGTCGGCGAGTTGACGTTCGCCCAAGGCCTTCACGAGCACCGCGAGCTGTGGTGCCACGACGTACAGACCCCGCAGCGACGTGATCGCTGGCATGAACGTCCGCGCCATGCACACCGAACAGGTGGTGAAATGCTTGCCACGCCGATCCAGCCGCAACGTAACGCTGTTGGGAGCGAGGCAGTGCAAGCACGGGTATCGTGGCATGCACTATTAGTAGTGCACGGGCGGCGATCACACAACGTGGTTCTCGGCCTCGTCCCGGCTCTCGAAGGAGAGATGACGCTGCCGCCACGTTTCGCCTCCGCATAATCCACACAAAGGCAACCACGTGACTGTCTATGAGTTTTGCAGAACAATGTAATCACCGCAGAATGTCCGCAGAACGCCCGCGTAATTCGTGCCGAGGAAGAACCGCCCGGACCTAACGCCGTCGTCGGCGATGTCGCCGCGGACCGCGCTCGTCGAACGGCGGGGGAACTTGCTCGAAGTCTGCGGTCATCGACCACATGACGGCAGCGGCTTGGTGCCCGGCGCTCCGTGCGACGAACATCGCGGCGCTGTCGTCGTAGAATGTTCGCGCGTCCATCTGGAGAACGACGTTCCACGCGGCGTGGTGTACTGCTTCGACGACCCATGGCGGGACGCTTTGCCACGCCGCTTCAGCAGCGACCGTCGAGGCGATCATCTGTGCACGTGCCACCGCCTGAGCATGTGCTTGTTGTTCAGCGCCGACACGCGCGTCCGCGGCTCGGGCAGCAGCGGCACGTTGCTGTGCTTCCATGGCAGCACGTTGCTGCGCTTCTACGGTGGCACGCTGCTGGGCCGCAGCGACCTCTCGGCGTTCCGCTGCGATCCTGTCGGCCTCGGCGCGCTGCTGCGTGAGCTGAACTCGGGCATCGTTGATCGCGCCCGCTACCAGGGCACGCAACTGGTAGCTGTCCTCGAGATCACTTCCAGTCAAGAGCTGGCGCAAGCGCGGCTCTACGAACTCCCGCTCCCACGGCAGCACCGTTTCGAGCGTTGCGCCGACGAGGTACTCCAACCTGCGCCCGCGTGCCGCTTCGGTTAGAAGTCTAACGGCCTCGTCGCGGAGCGCCTCCGCTTGGATGCGTTCGAGGTCCGCTCGGGCGATGACAGCCGCAAGACGGATGCGCTTCACGGCATCGTCAGCGTCCTCTGGCGGGGGCGTGGCCGTATCCGTAGTCGAGACGTCGACCGCTTCGAGTACCGGCGCTACGGTGACCGCGATCTCAGGCATCGCGTCATCGCTCAGAATCGGTGAGGGCTCGGTGACTGCTGCTGTTGGTGGTCGCCGACGCGGCGTCGAGACCGACTTTGGTGCGCGTGATGGCGGCGGCACCGCGAGCTGTCCGGTACGGATCAGCTCGCCGACGCGGATCACTTCGGACTCCGAGTACCTCGGCACCCCGCGATCATCGCGCTCGACGTTCACGACGCCGTCGCGCTCCAGGTCGGCAAGGACAGTCCGCGCGACTCCGAGCTTGCGGGCAAGTTCGGCGCGGGTCGTCACGCCGCCATCTTGCGCACGTGGCGCCAACTCGGCAAGTCAGATCGCCTCGCGCGTGCGCACGCGCGATCGCGCACGCTGGTGCTGTACACGGCAGCAGCACCTGAACGGTGGGGCTATGCGCCGTGCGTGTACGGGCGCGCGCGCATACACGCGCGCGTGCGCGCGAGAGCCGCGGCGATCATGGTCCCGATCACGGCCCGCAAGGCGTCATCGTGCACCAGCTCGCTCAGGACGAACGATCGACGGCCGACCCTGCCGATGACGCCCTGGCCCGCGTCGCCGCTGGGAGAAATCATGATCTCGACTTTCTGTGTGACGTGGGGTCACTCGATCCTCAAGGTACGACCGGTGCCTGCCCCGGTTCGGCCTTTCCGGATCGCGATGGGCATGAGATCTTGGACATGGATGAGCGACCACGTGCCCGACCCGAACGCAGCCGCGTTCATCGACGCCGTCGATCGGTTACTCGCTGCGGCGATCGAGCTGTCCCGCGCGGCCGTGAACGCGCGCATGGCAGCACGTCGGGTCGGCGGCACAGATGACGCGGCGGGCGCGGAGTTGCTCCGGCGGATCACTGCGACGTTGGCACCGTTACCCGCCGCGGACCGAAGTGCACGTGCCCGCGTAGGCCGGACCCGGGCGATTGCCCGAGGTGTCCGCTTGGGACGCCGACCTCGGCGTCTTCACCACGCCCCGATGGGCTCGGTCAAGGACACCTGACTCGACATCGTAGCCGCGGGACCCGAAGCCGTCAGCTCTGAGGGTATGGTACGCGAGTGGCGGTGGGCGGGACCGCGGTCGAATCCGGGCGGCTCGACGTCGATCTCGCGTCGGTGCTCCGCGCCGCGCATGTCGCCGCCCGCGGCAAGCGGCGCAGCCCGGATGTCGCGGCGTTCTTGCTCGACATCGAGTGCCACGCACTTCAGCTCGTGCGCGAGCTGCGCGCAGGCACGTGGCGACCGAGCGCGCCGCGGGGCTTCTTCATCCGCGAGCCCAAGCTGCGCTTGATCTCGGCGCTGCCGTTTCGCGACCGGGTCGTCCAGCACCTGCTCATCGCCGCGACGCTGCCCGCGATCGAACGCTCGTTCGCGCCGCAGTCCTACGCGTGCCGCAAAGGCTACGGCACGCACCGCTGCCTGCGCGTAGCCGCCGAGCTGATGCGGCGGCATCGTTACGTGCTGCGGCTCGACGTCGCGAAGTTCTTTCCATCGGTCGATCACGCCGTCGTCAGGCGCCTCTTGCATCCACGCACGCCCTCGCCGTGGTGGCCGGTCACCGAACGGATCATCGACGCGCCAGCCCACGTCGAGCCGACGCGATTCTACTTCCCCGGCGACGATCTGTTCGCGCCGCTGACGCGCCCGCACGGCCTGCCCATCGGGAATCTGTGCTCGCAGATCTGGGCGAACCTCGTGCTGACGCCGGTCGATCATCTGCTCGCCTCGCCCCTCGGGCTCGGTACGTTCGTCCGCTACTGCGATGACCTGCTCGTGTTCGACGACGACGCAGGGCGCCTCATCGCAGCGTGGGAAGCGGTCGTGCGGCGGTGCGAGACGCTGCGGCTGCGGTTGCATCCGACGAAGTGTCGCCTGCACCGAACCAGCGAACGGGTGGCGTTCGTCGGCTTCGTCTTGCAGCGCCGCGGCGACGCCGTGCGCGTCGCGCTCAAGACGGAGAACGTGCGCCGGTTCCGGCGCCGCATGGGCACGCTGCAAGCGCTCTACGTGGTTGGTGCGGTCGACATCGATGAGGTCGCGTCGCGCATCCGTGCGTGGCTCGCGCACGCGCGGCACGGTCACACCCGCGCATTGTGCGAGCGCGTGCTCGGCGAGCTGGCGTTCTCGCACTCGTTCGAGCCATAGGTCCTCTCGGGCCGACCGCTGAACGGTTCGCCCCGAGAGGGTCCCGCGGTGGTGTGCCGCGGGCAGTGGTCGCGCCTCTATACGACCGAGGCGCGGCGTCGCGAGGGTGGACTGTGGAGCATCACGCCCGCTACGACCGTAATCGCAGCAGCTCTGGATGTCCTCGCGAGGAGAAATTCCCACGGTCTTCGCGCACCGGAGCCCGATGTTGTTGTTGCGATTCGTCGCATCATCGTTGTTGCGGTTGCCCGCCCGCAGGTTGGTCGCATCATTGTTGAAGCTCCCGCCGCGGATGACCCGGTTCGTGTCCCTTGCAACGCCACCGGCCCGAACGAGCACCGGCTCGGTTAGTCTACTTCGGCATCGAGGCGCGTTGCCAGCCGCCGAGCATGCGACCGACCTCGTCGCTCTCGGTCGCGAAGTGCAGGTGCTGCGCATCGGACACGCAACGCAGCGTCCGCGCGAGCCGGACCAGCACGCGGGCGCGGACGAGGCCGCGCTGCGCGGCGGCTTGGTCGGCCTGCTTGTCGCGCCGGTATGCGGCGTCGAGCAGGTGGCACGTGACGTCGAGGCACGTCTCGACCAGCCGGTCACCGACGGTGAACTTGTGCTCGCGCGGGAACTTTGCGACGCGCTCGACGACCCAGGCGAGGAGCGCTTCCATGCGCACCGCGATGACGGGCGGTGCGGTGGCGCGCGGTTTTCGGCCGACGGCCGCTACGCGGCCGGATGGTTCCGGATCCTCAACGTCAACCTTCTGCTCGACCACGACCGCTCCTGTAAAGGGAAAAAGTGTAAAGGGTCAAGGGAAGGTGATGGGCTCACGAGACCGCGAACCTCAGGCGTCGACGTTCACGGAGTCCTCGCGCACCGGAGCCCGATGACGTAGTTGCGATACGTCGCATCACCGCTGAGGCGGTCGCCCGCCCGCAGGAAGGACGCATCATTGAGGAAGCTCCCGCCGCGGACGACCCGGCTCGAGGCTGGTGTGAGGTTCGCGCAGTCGGTGCACGGATTCTGCGGGTACGGGCTCGCGTACCAGTCGAGCACCCATTCCCAAACGTTGCCGCCCAGGTCCGACTGGCCCCATCGCCCGTCGCCCGCGGGCTTGCTGCCGACGGGAACGAGGTCGGTGAGCGCGCAGCCGTTCACGCCGTCGCCGAAGCACTGCTTCGTGGCATCCACGTAGTAGCTCGCCCGCGTGTCGTCGATGCCCAGAAACCCCGCAGGGCTCGACCACGGATACGCGCGCTGGTCGCCGCCGCTCGCCGCGTAGTTCCACTCGGCCTCGGTCGGCACGAAGCCGCCGTCCCACGCGCAGAACGCCAGCGCCTCGTACCAGGTGATGCAGTTCATCGGACGGCTCTCGTTGCCGCCCGGCGTATCCGTCCACGTCTGGTACGTCGCATTGCACTTGACCGCCGCGACGAGCGCGGCCATGTCGACGGCGAGGCTTCCGTTCCAGCTCGGGTCCCAGCCGCCTTGGTTCGCCGTCCCGTTCAGGGTTCGGGCGCCCGCGTTCAGGAGCGGCGGGTTCGCCTGTGTTCCTCGTCCGGCCACCACGAACTGCCGGAACCGCCCGACCGTGATTTCGTACTTGTCCAGCCGGAACGTGCTCACCGTCGCGCCGTAGCTATTGTCCGGGTACATCCCGTCGCCTGAGACGTCGTAGCTGCGCGCGTAGGTCCCGCCCGTCACCACCGGGCTCTCGCAGCAAGGCGACGTTCCCGTCGGACCGCAGGTCGACGCCAGTGTCCCGCAGCTCACCGCGGGTGGTCCGTCGCCGAACGGTCCATCGCTGCCGGTGCCGTCGCCGTCGACGGCGTCCCCCGTCGCGCTCACGACATCAAACCCGATGCGCCCGCACCCGGGCACCAGCAACCAGACGAGCACCCAGGCCTTGCCCACTTTCCGATGGTACCCGTGAAGGGACGGCCAGTACAGCCGAGCGCCTCGGGCCGGGCAGCGAACGTGCTCGGCGGCACCGACGCTTCATTTCCCACACCCGAGCCCGCGGGCTGGCCGCGAACGGGTGGCGGCGCCGGCACGTGTCTCGGTCACGTCGCCCAGCCCCGCCCTCGCTCGCAGCATCTGAAGATGAGCGGCCCCAGGCAAGCACCCTGCGAGACGTGGCGGTCGCAGCAGGTGGTGACAGATGTGACCGCCCGCGATGGACCTACCGCCGACGGCCACTCGCCATCGGCGGGCGTGTTCTGAGTTTCATCAACTTCGCCGCTGTCCGCTCCGCGTCGTAGACCGTTGAACGCGACAGCCAGGCCATGGCCGTCACGTAGTACCCGAGCCTTCCCATCTCGCGACGTTTCTCGCGGTCGGCGATCCACGGCAACACGATCTGCTCGGCTGCGTGGGCCAGTGCTTCAAGGTCCGCAACGCGAGATCGCAGTTCGTCGAACGCGAACAGTGGATCGGGCTCGTCGATGGGATCGACCTTGATGCGGCGCTTCGACTGGCGCTTGTTCATGGGGCGATCTTGCGGAGGGCGACCACAAGTTCAAGGTCGTCACTGCGACGAGACGTCACCGCAGCGACGGTTCTCATGGGGCGCCCTCAGAGACTGACGCACTCGGTTGCGAGATCAGTCTTGACGGCGTTGACGCTGACGCGCCGCATGAACCCGGCACGCGAGGGCGTTGGCCGCCCGGCGGCGCGCGGCGATCGTGTCCCGGATCCGACCCGTCGCAGGCACGATCGATGCCGCGATCGAGGTGAAGGACGCTCCAGCGGCCCTGGCCTGTTGGATACAGCCAAGGATGTCGCGGCGAGCTTGGGCCAGGGCGTCTGCATGCTGCGTCTCGGCCCGAATCGAAGTCCGTAGGCAATCCGCTACCGCACCCGGGACGCGCACCCCATCGATGCCGTCGAGCGCGAGATCGCAACCGCGATCATCGACAACACGGCAGCGCCCGCCAGCCCGGAGATGGTGACGGGGTGACGGGCGCCGCCGTTGAGACTCTCTGCGCTTCATCGCCGCCTTCGACGATCTCGTCGACATGAGACTTTGATCCGCCCACCGCCCGGGAAGCTGACGACCGGCTTCGCACGCCGGAGATAGTCGTACCCGACGATGACGTCGCCGATCGCCGTTGGGATCGGGGCGACGATCGCGTTGACTGATACCGGTTTGCAGCCGCTGCTCGGCAGGTCGATCGTCACTGCGATCGTCCGGCCGCAGTAGTCACCGATCGCGCTCGACGTGCACACGCATGGTCCGCGCGGTCGTCGGTAGCCTGCAACTTGGAGCGCCATCTCAGGCGAGATCACGCTCAATGAAGCCGTGCTGACCGGCGGGTCTCGTTTGGCGACGCCCTCGGAGCCGCGGATGATGGCGTCTGCGCGGATCGACGCGTGTGAACGGTAGCGACCTCGGGGCCGCACGTTCACCGACCTCGGGGACGCGGGACGATGCAGACGCCCGTGAACGTCGCTTCGAGCTTGTCGATCTCGCGGCGTGCCTTGACGACGTCCGACGCCGATGCACCGGCATCTTCGGCGCGGGCGAGTGCTGCGCGGGCGCCGAGCATCGACCCGAGGTTGCACCGCCCAGCGGCGAGCGTCCTCGCGCCGATCTCGGCCTGCTGCCGGGCGACCCGAAGGAGCCAGCCACTTCGACCTGACCTTACCGGCTTGTTCGTCACGGACGACAGCAGGCGTTCAGTTGCCGATGGCTCGTCGCGCTTCATCTACTCCTCGAACTCGTCGTCGTCCTCGTCGTCGTCCTCGACGTCGCCGAGATCCGGCCCTTGGGCCACCGGTTCGTCGTCGTCCTCGTCGTCGTCGTCGTGCACCGGCCGGACGTCGGCCGGTAAAACAGACTCCGAAAAAAACGTCTCCTTGATGTACAGCGGCCTGCGTTGGTCTTGCATGACCGTATCGTTGGCCTCGGGCGTCGTGTTGGGCAACGGTCGATCGCGTTCGGCGTGAAGAGACGCGTGACGTTTGGTCACGCGCTCGACACGCTTTCTGAACCGCGCGGCGATCCGCTGCCGGAGCTTTCGGATGCGAGGAATCTCGTCGCCATCGGTTGCGGGTGGAACGACAGCACGGACCAGGCGCTCGTACTCGACCTTGGCGTATACGGCTTCCAGAAGGGCGACATCGGTAGCGTCCTTGGTGGCCCGCGTGACCCGCCGGAGCCGCAGCTCGCGCCGGTAGCAGTCGCGGACCCGCTCAACCAGATCGGCAACGGGCAGCGCCGGTTCGACGTTGGCCTGCCTTTTTCCCGAGACTGCGGCCGGCTTCAACACCAGCTTCAACTCCGGGCTGGGCTCGGGCCGGTTCGTGACCTCAGGCGTGACCGATCCCGTAGCGGCCTTACTTCTTTGCCGCGGCCTTGCCACGCTTTCCCTCGGTCTTGCTGATGCTTGTGCGGATCCGGAACGGGATCACCTGCCCATACCCAAACTGTGTAGCCGGGCACGCCGGCGTACATGCCACCCGAGCAGGCGCGCGGCGAGCCGGCCGATCCGCGCAGCGATGTGTACGCGATCGGCGCCATCCTCTACACGGTGCTGTCCGGCGCGCCGCCCATCTCCGGCGCACACGTACTCGCGGACGCCGGCGCCGGCGTGATCGTGCCCTTGCGCGAGCGCGAGCCGTCCACGCCGCCCGAGCTGGTGACCATCGTCGAGCACGCGATGGCGTTCGAGCGCGGCGACCGCTACGCGACGGCCAAGGAGCTCGCCGACGAGCTCCGCCGGTACGCCGCCGGTCAGCTCGTGCGCCGTCACGAGTACACGATGGGCGCGCTGCTCCGGCGCTGGCTGCGCCGCCACCGCACGCCGATCGCGGTGGCGGCGAGCGCCGTCGTCGTGCTCGCGGTGCTGCTCGTGCTCGGCGTCCGCGGGATCATGCACGAGCGCACCCGCGCCGAGGCCAACGCCCGGATCGCCGAGCGCAACCTCGCGCTCGTGGAGGAGAACAGCGACCTCCTGGTGTCCGGCCAGGCGCGGCGCGTGCTCGACGACGATCCTTCGCTGGCGTTCGCCTGGCTCGAGCGGCTGTCCGGCAACGGCCTCGCCCGGGCCGACGTCCATGCGCTCGCGGTGCGCGCGGCCGCGCGTGGGGTCGGCTTCGAGCTCGCGGGCCCGCGCGACGACCTCGAGCACCTCGTGCTCGGCGGACCGGGCCGGGCGTTCACCGGCAGCGACGACGGCCACGTGTGGGCGTGGCACCTCGACACGCGGCGCGGCGACGATCTCGGCGCGCACGTCGGCCCGGTCGAGACGCTCGCGATCTCGCGCGATCGGCGGTGGCTCGCGTCCGGTGGCACCGACCGCACGATCCGGCTGTGGGATCTCGAGGCGAGCACCTCCCGGCTGCTGACCGGCCACACCGGCGCCGTGCGCGGGCTCGCGTTCGCGCCCGACGCGACGAGCGTCGCGTCGACGAGCGAGGACGGCACGCTGCGGGTGTGGTCGACCTCGACGGGCATCGGCCAGGTCGTGCTCGAGGACGCGTACCGGCTGTGGCCGGTCGCGTGGGCCGCCGACGGCAAGCAGCTGTGGGCCGGCACGGGCGATGGTCGCCTCGTGACGGTCGATGCCAGCGGGGGCAAGCCGCGCTCGAGCGCGACGAAGCTGCACACCGCCGCCGTGCGCGTGCTCGCGCTGTCCCCCGACGGCACGCTGCTCGCGACCGGCGGCGAGGACGGCCAGGTGATCGTGTGGACGATCGCCACGCGGCAGGGACGTCGCCTCACCGCCCACGACGACATCGTCCGGGATCTGGTGTGGAGCGGCGACGGCACGCGGCTCGTCTCGGCCGGCGGCGATCGCGTGGTGCGCGTGACGCCCCTCGACGGCCCGCCGCTCGAGCTGCTCGGCAACGAGTCCGGGGTGAAGGGCCTCGCGCTGTCCGGTGACGGCGCGCTCGTGGCGGCCGCGGGCATCGATCGCGTGGTGCGGGTCTGGCCGATCACCGGAGGCGCGCCGCGCGCGTTCCACGGTCATCGCGCGGCGGTCAAGACCGTCGCGTTCACGCCCGATGGCGCGATGGTGATCTCGACGAGCGATGACGACCACCTCCGGCTCTGGCCCCTGGCCATCCCGCCGCCACCGCCGGTCGGCCCGGCGCTGGCGACCTGGATCCACGAGCACACCAACATGACGGTCGCGACGCCCTGATCAGCGCGCCGATCGCGCCGCGGCCCTGGTCAACGCGGTCGTGATCTTGGCGAGCGCGGCGTCGCAGTCGACCTCACTCTTCGCGCAGGGCGCGCGCAGGTTGACCAGGTCGATCCGCAGCAACGTGTCGGCGCTCTGCACCGCGAGGGTGTCCGGATCCCGGACGCTGACCGTGGCGTCCAGGTGCGCCGCCTCGATCGTGGCCCGCACGCGCTCGGCCATCGCGCGCGTCTCCGCGGGCACGAGGCCGATGTTGTCGCTGTGGCAGGCGCCGACCAGCAACGCGAGCACCATCAAGCGACGAGACGACTCGAACGGAGGTGTCGACATCGGGTGATGATAGCTACTTCGCCAGCAGCGTCAGCGGCGTGACGGCGTCGGGCGTCGCGATATCCGGCGCTCCGGAGGCGTAGGTCATCCCGTCGGCGGGCATCGGAGGCGTCGTGGTCGCCTGGCACTTCACCATCGTGGTGTCGCCGAGCGCCACGGGCTCCGCCATCACGTAGTACGCATCGTAGGAGCTGCCGCCCGGCGCGACCTGCGCCCACCCGGTCTGGTGGGCGACGTCGGTGCCGAGGCGCCCACCCACGTTGCCTGGACCGAACGTCCCCGTCGCCCACACGCCCATGCCCGCGCCGACGCCGCACGTGACCGGCGACATCATGAACAGCGGCCTGGCGTCGGCGTCGTAGAACACGCGCATCGATCGGAAGTTGTTCACGCTCCCGATCCGGTACGACTCGATCTGCGACGCGTTGCTGAGGAAGTGCGAGCTCCCGGGGGACAGCCCGCCGAACACCGCGATCGGATCGTTGCCGGGTGACGCCGTCAGCGTCGTGCCACCCGCATCGACCACGAGCTGGAACGTCTGGATCATGTCGGTGGTGACGGCCAGCGTCGGCGTGGAGCCTGCGGCGATCGTGATCGGGGACGCGAACACGATCGGCGTCGCGCGCGTCGGCTCGGGCCCGCCGATCGTCACGGTGTACGGCACGAACCCGGCACCACCCACGGGCGGGGTCGTGGCGTACTTCGAGGGGACCGCCGGATCGCTGTAGATCCCGGCGATCCCGTCGCTGACGAGCAGCTCCATCGCCTTGTCGAACGCCAGGTCGAGCGACGCGACCTCGCCGACCGGCATCGTGATCGGGCAGTCGAGCAGCGTCGACCCCGACGGCATCGCGCGATCGTAGGTCACGACGCAATCCGTCAACGGGACATCGCCACCCCCGAGCTTGGAGCCATCGGCCTGGCGGAACGCGACGGCGGCAAACCGGATCTTCGCCTGCCGCGGGCTGACGATGTAGCCATCCCCTGGCGCCAGCGCGCTGGGCCCGGTCCGCCGCGCGACCGCCTGGATCGGCGCCGTCCCGCCGAGCACGAAGCGCATCGAACCGGCGACGCCGTCGCTCCTGCCATCGATGCCAGTACGACCGTCGATCGGCGAGGCCATGTCGTCGCCGCAGCCGGTGAGCGCGAGCAAGGTCAGGGCGCAGCATCGCAGGGTTGCCATGCCGCCATCGTACACGTCGCACGACGAGCGCGATGATCGACGAGGCGGTCAACCCGGTCCCGTGAAGATCTTCGGCGCGGCGGTCCGCATGATCCCGAACAGGATGTCGGCGAGCAGGTCGCGC
>JAPLLF010000277.1 GCA_026387715.1 Pseudomonadota bacterium | reverse complement strand
CGGCGGCGCGCACCGCCATGCGGGCGTGGATGAGCGCCTCGGCCGGGCGATCGGCGAGCCGCTCGACGAACGCGAGCCCGGCCCCGCGCAGCCGCGCGCCAGGCCTGGGCACGACGATCAGCGCGACGAGCTCGTCGCCACTGCGCACCGGAACGATCGCGCGCGCCCGTTGCCGCTCGAGGAACGCCTCGAGCATCGGCGCGAGATCCGCGGGCAACTCCTGCTCGGGATCGTTGGAGAACACCGTGCGGTGATGCTCGACCAGCCAGCTGCCGAGCAGCGGGTCCGGCGTGTCGTCGTCTGCCAGGCGCGTGCCGTCGGGGAGCGTGAAGCCCCAGTCCGCCTCGGAGGCGAGCAGCACCGTCGACTTCGCGCCGAGCCCCAGATCGACGATCTCGGTCGCGAGGCTGGCGATCTCGACGCCCGCGCTCAGCGCGCGCGTGCGGGTGACGAACTGCGCGAGCAGCCGATCGAGCGGGCCACCGTACGACTCGCGCGCGCCGCGGTTGAACAACCCGACGATCGCGATCGCGACCCGCACGCCGAGGAAGCACTGGAGGATCGTCGCGGTCGTCCCCCACCACGTCGAGCTGGTCCCCACGCGCGCGAGCGCCACCCACACGAGCAGCACCGCGACCGCGAAGTGGGCGACGAGCCGCGGCACCGAGGTGTCGACGGCGCGCACGCGCAGGAGATCCTCGACGAGGATCGCGCGGAGCAGGAGCAAGCTGCCGATCCCCGACAGCAGCCAGCCGACCGGGAACGTGCCGATCCCGTAGGCCATCAGCACGTCGACGAGCCCGGCGTAGGTGACCAGGTTCGCCACCAGCGCGAGGCGCAGCTGGCGGCGCTCCTCCGACGGCCTGGAGTCGAGGGCCGCGCGGGTGAGGGCGGTGAACCCGCCGATCGACAGGAGGACGGTGTGGACCAGGGCGATCGGCGCCCACGGCCCGGCGTTGGGGGACCACAGGCCGACCGGGAGCCGGTGGACGCCCGAGATCGCCGCGTCGGTCAGGCTGCCGACGATCACCCAGCCGCCCGCGGTCACCATCCCCAGCCACACCAGCACGCGATACCGGCGATATTTTCGGATCAGCGCGAGCTGGAAGCCGGTCCCGGCAGCCGCAGCGAGCGGGATGAACGACGCCCCGAACCGGTAGAGCTGGGCCGCCGTGTCGGGGGACTTCGTCGACGCCGACAGGGCGACGACGATCGAGTACGGCAGCAGCGCGACGCAGTGGAACAGCATCCACAGGCGCAGGGTCCGGGCCCCCCGCATGGCGACCGCGTAGGCGATGACGATCGCGAAGGCTGCCGGCGCAAACGCAAACGGCAACGAAAGCAGGTGCGGCTCGTAGCTCGCACTCGACCACAGCTCCTCCATCGCCACCGCCACTGTAACGCTGCTAGGATGCCGCGCTGTGGCGGATCCGCGGAATCCCTCCGGGCGACGGCCGCCCGCCTTCCCCCTGCCCGCACCTCCGCCCGACGAGGACGTGCCGCGCACCCAGACGCGGCGGTACGCGACCGACGCCACCACCGACCTGCCCCGGCTCCCCGAGGTCGGCATCCACGACGAGTCGAGCGAGGTGCGCGTCGATCCGCGCACGCTCGCGCCGGCGCGCGGCAAGCTGAGCGAGGCCCGGCTGGGGCGCGCGCCCGCCCCCAATCCACGCGCGCAGCGCGCGACCGCGGTCGATCGCCCGCAGGCGCCGGCATCATCCGGCGCCCGACGACCTGCCCAGCCCTCCCGCCCACCCCCACCCACGCACACGCCCAGCCCGCCGCCGCGGAGCGCGGCGGTGCGCGTGCAGACCGCCGAGTTCAGCTCGCTGATCAGCGGGCGTTACCAGATCGTCCAGCGCATCGGGCAAGGCGGCATTGGCAAGGTCTACAAGGTCACGCACACGCACCTGTCGCGGACCTTCGCGCTCAAGATCATCTCGAACACCGTCGCGGAGACCGACGAGGCGCGCGAGCTGTTCTATCGCGAGGCGCGGTTCGCGTCGGTGATGGAGCACCCGAACATCACCTCGGTCGTCGACTTCGGCGAGGACGAGCGCGTCGGCATGTTCATGGTGATGGAGTACGTCGACGGCGAGGCGCTCAATCGCCTGCTGTTCCGCGAGAAGCGGCTGTCGACGCGCAAGGCCTGCGAGATCGTGCTGCAGGTCGCCGAGGCGCTGCACTACATCCACCGCCAGAACGTCGTCCACTGCGACATCAAGACCGAGAACATCCTCGTCACCGAGGAGGAGCACGAGGGCAAGCGCGCCCGCACCGTGATCAAGCTGCTCGATTTCGGGCTCGCGCGCTCGCTCACCGCCACGCGCGCGTCGACGTCGCTGTCGGGCACGCCCCACTACGTCGCGCCCGAGCGCATCCGCGGCGAGCCGGCCTCGCCATCGAGCGACGTCTACGGCGTCGGCATCCTGCTGTACGAGCTGCTCACCGGCGCGGTGCCGTGGGACGGCCCGGTGCAGAAGATCCTCGCCGGCCACCTCGACGAGATCCCCCGGCCGCCGTCCCAGATGATCGAGGGTGGGCTCGACCCCGCGCTCGAGACGCTCGTGCTGCGCGCGCTCGCCAAGCGGCCGGCCGAGCGCCACAAGGACATGGCGGCGTTCATCTACGAGCTCCGCACCGTGATCGACATGCTCGGCTTCGGCCGACGCGCCAAGGTCGGCCCGCAGAAGCGGGTCGTCATCGAGCAGCAGGTCAAGACCTCCGATCCGCGCGACGTGCTCGCGCGGATCGCCTACGACGCCTGTCGGCTGCCGCTCGCGCTCGTCAGCCCGCAGGGCGTGATCGAGGTCGCCAACCCCGCGTTCGCCCGCTTCGTCATGGGCCTCAACGTCGAGGTCGAGGGGCTGCCGGTGAAGTCGACGCCGCTCGCCAACGCCTGGCAGACGATCGATCAGGATCTGGCCCGCACGCTGGCCGGGCATCCGATGCGGCGGATCATCGAGATCGACGTCGCCGACGGCGAGGTGCGCCGGCTGTTGTTGTGGCTGGATGCCGTGTCGCCGGAGCAGGTCGTGCTCGGCGTGCAACCGCTCGAATTATGACCTCTTGACCGTTCCCACGCGGAAATACAGCTCCCCGATCGGCTCGCGCGCCTGGATCGGCACCCTCGCGGCGCTCACCGCGGTCGTCGCGCTGTCCGTCGACATGAGCCTGCCCGCGCAGCCCACGCTCGCCAGGACGTTCCACGTGCCCGACTCGACGGCCGCGCTGACGCTGTCGGTGTTCGTCATCGCGTTCGCGCTCGCGCAGCTCGTCGTCGGCTTCCTCACCGACGCGTGGGGCCGGCGCAAGGTGCTGCTCGGCGGGCTGGCGGTGTTCACGCTCGCGAGCCTCGGCTGCGCCCTGAGCCCGTCGATCGAGCTCCTGATCGTGTGGCGCGGCGTGCAGGGGATCGGGGCCGCCGCGGCGCCCGTCGTCGCGCGAGCGATGGTGCGCGACACCCAGCCGCCCGCCGGCGCCGCGCGCCTGCTCTCGACGATGCTCGCCGTGCTCGCGATCGCCCCGATGATCGCGCCGACGATCGGCGGCGCCCTGCTCGCGGTGTTCGCGTGGCCGATGATCTTCGCGACCCTGGCGACCATCGGGTTCATCTTCTTCGGGATCTCCTACCTCACGCTCGACGAGACCCTGGCGGCCGACCGTCGCCGTCCGCTGTCCGGCCGCGCGCTCGTCGCCAACTACGCCACGTTCTTGAGGACGCCCGGCACCAAGCTGCCGATGGCGATCGGCTGCGCGTCGTTCGCGGCGCAGTTCGCGTACATCTCGGACTCGCCGTTCGTGCTGATGGAGGGGTTCGGCGTGTCGAGGTCGACCTACGGGATCATCTTCGGCTCGACCGCGCTCGCGCTGATGATCGGCTCGATCACCGGCGGCCGGATGATCCGCGCCGGCCGCTCGCCGTACGCGATGATCGCCACCGGCGGCGTGCTGCTCGCGCTCGGCGGCATCGCGACCGCCGTCGGCACCGCGCTCGGCCTCGGCATCGCGGGCTTCCTGCCGCCGATGATCGTGTTCTTCTTCGGCTGCGCGCTCACCGGTCCGTCGGCGACCGCGATCGCGATGCAGCCGGTGCCGCAGATCGCCGGCACCGCGTCGGCGGCGATCGGCTTCTCGACGATGACGTCCGGCGCGATCGCCGGCTACCTGACGACCCGGATCGGCGGGACGTCACCGACGATGTTCGGCCTCGTCACGCTGGTGATGGGCCTCATCGCGTGCGCGCTCGCGCTCGCGACCGCGGCGCGCGGCCGGCACGCCCACCCCGCTCATCCCTGAGCTCAGACCCGGAGCTCAGACCCGGAGCGGCTTGTACTTGATGCGGTGCGGCTGGTCGGCGTCGTTGCCGAGCCGGCGCTTGCGATCCGCCTCGTAGTCCGCGAAGTTGCCCTCGAACCACTCGACGTGGCTGTCGCCCTCGAACGCGAGGATGTGGGTCGCGATGCGATCGAGGAACCACCGATCGTGGGTGATGACCACGGCGCAGCCGGGGAACTTCGTGAGCCCGTCCTCGAGCGCGCGCAGCGTGTCGACGTCGAGATCGTTCGACGGTTCGTCGAGGAGCAGGACGTTGCCACCGCGCTTGATCATCTTCGCGAGGTGCACGCGGTTGCGCTCGCCACCGGACAGGATGCCGACCCGCTTCTGCTGGTCCTGGCCCTTGAAGTTGAAGCTCGAGACGTACGCGCGGGCGTTGATCGACTTCTCGCCGATCATCACCGAGTCGCTGCCGTCGGCGATCACGTCGTAGATCGTCTGGTCGTCGGCGAGCGCGTCGCGCGACTGATCGACGTAGCCGAGCTTGACGGTCTCGCCGATCTTGATCGTGCCCTTGTCGGGCTTCTCGAGCCCCATGATCATCTTGAACAGCGTGGTCTTGCCGGCGCCGTTGGGGCCGATGATGCCGACGAGCCCGCCGCGCGGCAGCTTGAACGACAGATTGTCGATCAACAGACGATCGCCGTAGGACTTCGACACGCCGTCGAACATCACGACGTCGTTGCCGAGGCGCGGCCCCGGCGGGATCGCGATCTCGAGCGACGGATCGATCTGATCCTTCTGCGCCTCGTCCATCATCTCCTCGTAGCGCGCGAGGCGAGCCTTGCTCTTGGCCTGGCGGGCCTTCGGCGACAGCCGGACCCACTCGAGCTCGCGCTGCAGCATCTTCTGGCGCGCGTCGGCCTGGCGACCCTCGTCCTTGAGGCGCTTGGCCTTGAGCTCGAGCCAGCCGGAGTAGTTGCCCTCGAACGGGTGGCCCTCGCCGCGATCGAGCTCGAGGATCCACTTGGCGACGTTGTCGAGGAAGTAGCGATCGTGGGTGATGGCCACGACCGTGCCCTTGAACTCCTCGAGGTGGCGCTCGAGCCACGCGACGCTTTCGGCATCGAGGTGGTTGGTGGGCTCGTCGAGCAGCAGCATGTCGGGCTTGCTGAGCAGGAGGCGGCACAGCGCGACGCGGCGCTTCTCGCCACCGGAGATCACGTTGACGTCGGCGTCGCCCGGCGGGCAGCGCAGCGCGTCCATCGCCATCTCGACGGTGTGGTCGAGCTCCCACGCGTTGCAGGCGTCGATCTGATCATGCAGCCGGCCCTGCTCGTCGAGCAGCTTGTTCATCTGCGCTTCGGGCATGTCCTCGCCGAGCTTCATCGAGATGTCCTCGAAGCGCGTCAGCAGCTTGCGGGTCTCGGCGACGCCCTCGTCGACGTTCTCCTTGACGGTCTTGTTCGGATCGAGGTGCGGCTCCTGCGCGAGGTAGCCGATCTTGAGGCCCGGGGCGGGCCACGCCTCGCCGAGGAAGTCCTTGTCGACCCCCGCCATGATCTTGAGCAAGGTGCTCTTGCCGGCGCCGTTGTTCCCCAGGACGCCGATCTTCGCGCCGGGATAGAACGACAGCCAGATGCCCTTGAGGATCTCGCGCCTCGGCGGCACGAGCTTCCGCAAATCTTTGATCACGTAGGTGTACTGGGCACTCATCGGGCCGATGCATACCATGCGGTAGGCTGTTGGCGTGGCGTATCGGGGTGACGAGGCCGGCGACCTGATCGAGGCACCGACCGCCGAGGGAAACCTGCGGGTCGAGATCGGCCCCCGCACGATCCAGCTCGAGGTGGGCGACCGGCGCCTGCACGTCGGCGACGGCCAGGTCACCGTGATCGACCAGAAGTACGATCGGAAGACCTCGTTCGCGATCGGCGCCCGGCTGTTCACCGCCCGCGACGTCCCGCGCGAAGACCTCGGAATCTGGCTGGAAATCCCCGACGACCAGGGGGTTGGGATGCGCCGGATCTTCGGCGTCGCGCCGGTCAGCCTGCTCACCGAGGCCGGGCTCCCGGCCCTCGCCGCGCTCGACCGGCTGGCCGCACGCCTGCGCGTCGCCCTGGCCGACCACGCGCGCGACGTCGTCCGCGCGGTCGAGCTCGGGCGTGGCTACGACAAGGTGCTGCTCGTCGACCACGGCGACCGCCACGTGGTCTACGCGCGGCGCGCGTTCCGCGATCGCGCCCGACTCGCCCTCACCGTCTACACCGACGGGCGCATCCTGGTGCCCGAGGGCAAGGGCAAGGGCAAGAAGGAGATCGCGATCCGCTCCCGGTTCGGCGTCCGCGTGTGGGGCGATCACCTGCGGTTCGCCGACCCGCACGGCGTCGACCTCGCGCATATCTCGCTGCCCTGGATCGCGCCCGAGGATCGCGCCGAGCTCGCCCGCCGCATCGGCCAGCTGGTCGATCGGTCCCCCGGTTGAGGCCTACCGCTTCCGCGTCCGGGTCCGCTGCCGCTTCCGCTGCCGCTGCCGCTGCCGCTGCCGCTGCCGGTGCCGCTGCCGCTGCCGCTGCCGCTTCCGCTGCCGCTGCCGCTGCCGCTGCCGCTTCCGGTGCCGCTGCCGGTACCGCTGCCGGTGCCGGTGCCGCTGCCGCTGCCCGCTGTGCCGGTTTCGTGAGCCCTATCCACGAGTTGCAGATCTCCCCAGGCGAGGGGTCCCGGACCTGGGGCCCCAGGAGCGGAGTCCCCATCCCCAGATTCGCCGGGGTGGCCACTCGTGTTTCCACCCAGTTAGCCGGGAAACCGAGCGGCATGTGCCTTGCTCAATAGGAAACCATCAACCGAACTGGGGCGAAGAAGAACATGTTCAACATCAAGCACCTGCTCCTCGCGACGATGGCCACCCTCGGCGCTGCCACGCTCGGCACCGGATGTGTCGGCGAGCTCGAGCCGATGCCGAGTCAGCCCACCCCGGATGACCCGCCCGCCGAGACCAACGCCGCCAAGGTGATGTTCGACGACAACGTCGCATCGATCATGACCGCCAAGTGCGGCAGCTGCCACACGGCGGGTCGCCCGGCTGGCAACACCACCGGCTTCGTCGCCTCGATCGCCGCCCAGCAGTACGACACGATGGTCGGCTACGTGGCCGTCGTCGGTAACTTCACCGCGTCGACCGCGCCGGTCCTCGGCAAGATCGCGAACGGTCACCAGAGCATCACCTACTCGACCGCCGAGCTCGGCGCGATCACGGCGTGGCTCGACAAGGAGGTCGAGGTTCGCAACCCGGCGACGTCGACGCCCCCGACGACGCCCCCGGTCGAGACCGCGTCGCAGATCACCAAGCGCCTCTACAAGGAGTGGTCGGGTTGCATGACCAAGACCGACTTCGACACCGCGAACATGGCGCAGGGCGTCGGCGGCTACCAGGCGACCAACAACCAGGAGTGCGACAACTGCCACGCCACCGGCGCCGAGGGCTTCGTCGCCTCGCGTGACGGCGCGTTCTTCTTCAAGATCATGTCCGAGCACACGGCCTACATGAGCCAGTACTTCATCGTCGACCTCAGCACGTTCGCGACCGACCACAAGGCGTCGATCATCCAGAACAAGACGTCCATCCTTGGCGTCTCGCAGCGCCAGGCGCCGCACCTCGAGCACCCGACGTTCAACGCGGACAACGTCTCCGCGCCGGTCACCGCGTTCTACACGCTGACCGCCGCGCACGCCGCGAACCCCGCCACCTGCGAAGTCCCCGCGGGTCGCCTCCTCGACTGACCAGCGGCTCGGTTTTCTTCCCCTCTTCTCCCCAACGACCCACGACGAAGGCGCCCTCATCGGCGCCTTTGGCGTTTTTCGGATGTAATCTGAGCCCCACAACATGACGAAGCTCGTCTCCGGCGATGGCCGAACTCACATCGAATCGCGATTGATGCGCGAGTCGCTCCAGGACCGCGCGGTCTTGACCGGCACCGACAGCGATCGCGACATCCACATCTTCCCCGACGCGACGATGATCTCGATCGGCGGGCAGAGCATCTTCGATCGCGGCAAGGCCGCGATCCTGCCGATGGTCGACGAGATCGCGGCGATCAAGAAGGCGAACCCGAAGATCAAGCTGCTGATCGGCGTCGGTGGTGGCACGCGCGTTCGCCACACCACCTCGATCGCCCTCGACCTCGGGCTGCCGGTCGGTGGCATCGCGCAGCTCGTCGGCGCGATGGAGGAGCTCAACGCCATCCTGCTCAACGCCCTGCTCGCCCCGCACGGCTCGATGCCGATGCAGCGCGACCACTTCTGGGATCTCCCGCTCTACTTCGACGCCGGCATCACGCCGATCGCGATCTCGGTGCCGCCGTTCCACTTCTGGGAGCCGCCACCGGCCCACGGCCACGAGCCCGAGCACGGCTCGGACTTCGGCATGTTCCAGATGGCGAACGTGCTGTCGATGAAGTCGCTGATCTTCGTCAAGGACGAGGATGGCCTCTACGACAGCGATCCCAAGCGCAACCCGGCGGCCAAGAAGCTCGGTACGCACCTCAAGCTCGAACACCTGCTGAACAACCTGCCGGCCGAGCTGCCGATCGACCTCGCGGTCTTCCAGTCGTGGAAGGACAGCAAGAACCTCGAACGCATCCAGATCATCAACGGGCTCGTGCCCGGACAGCTCACCGCCGCACTGCGCGGTGAAGACGTCGGAACCGTCATCACGAAGGGTGAGAAGTCGTGAGCCTCGAACGCCGTACGCTACCGTCGACGCTGTCCGCGTCGGTCCCGACCAAGTACCAGCCCAACGCCGTCATGCCGGACGTCAAGGTCCTCAAGATCGGCGGCCAGTCGATCCAGGACCGCGGCCGCGCCGCGCTGTTCCCGATCCTCGACGAGATCGTCGAGGCGCGCCGGCTCGGCATCCAGGTCGTCGTGCTGTCCGGTGGCGGCACCCGCGCCCGGCACATCTACTCGATCGCCAGCGAGCTCGAGATGCCGACCGGCGTGCTCGCGTCGCTCGGCAAGTACATCCCGATGCAGAACGCGCGCATGCTGCAGATGCTGCTCGCCAAGCACGGCGGCATCTACATCCTGCCGGATGACTTCGAGAAGCTGCCGCTCTACCTGCAGATGGGCTGCATCCCGGTCATGAGCGGCATGCCGCCGTTCGGCTACTGGGAGAAGCGCGAAGAAGGCAGCCGCATCCCGCCGCACCGCACCGACGCTGGCGTGTTCCTGTCGGCCGAGTTCCTCGGCTGCAAGCGCGCCCTGTTCATCAAGGACGAGGACGGCCTGCACACCGACGATCCGAAGAAGAACCCCAGCGCGCCGCTGATCCCGCGGATCACCGCGAAGGAGCTGACGGCCAAGAACCTGCCCGACGTCGTCATCGAGCGCATGGTCGTCGAGTACCTGCCCCGCGCGCAGTGGTGCAAGGAGCTCCAGATCGTCAACGGCCTCAAGCCCGGCCAGGTGCTCGCCGCCCTCAAGGGGGAAGATGTCGGGACGATCATCACGGCGACCTAGCACCGTCGCCCTCGCCGTCGTGGCGCTCGTCGCGATCCCCTCGTGCGGCAGCAAGCGCGACGACAAGCCGCGCGTGAAGGGCAACGTCGCGCGCGTCGAGGTGCTCGCGAAGTTCATGATCGACAACGTGCCGCGCCCGGGCGTCGCCCCCGACTGCAAGGACGAGGACTACGTCGGCGGCTACCCGCTCACGCACCTGACGCTGCTCAAGCTCGGCAAGGGCCTCTACAAGGAGGACGCCGAGCACGCCGACTGGATCAACCCCGCGCAGCTCGACGCGCCGTCGGCGCGCGTGCTGCTCGATCCGAAGGCGAGCGCCGACGACAAGGCGTATGCCGCGGGCGAGTTCACCAACGCGAAGTTCTTCGTCGTCTACCGGGTCGAGAACGCCGACGCCCCCATGGCGCTCGGCGTGAAGGATCCGAAGATCAGCACGATCTCGACGAAGATCATCAAGTACGGCAATCGCGACCAGCCCGGCAAGGAGACCATCCCGGTCTGCGCGCGGGCGTTCTCCTTCCAGAACACCAAGGAGAAGAGCGACTGGGCGATCGAGAAGAGCGACAAGGCGCTGATCGATCCCGTGGTCGCCGCGGCGATGCGCGACGACCTGACCGCGCGGTGGCTCGAGCTGGCCCCCAAGGTCACTCCCAAGTCCAGGTAGCGTCGCCGATCCAGTCGCGTGTCACTCCACGCGACCGCCCGTGCTCGCCTCTGCGTAGTCCAGGTGCTGCCCGTCGGAGCGTGCGATGAGCTGCGTGCGAACCTGCAGCGTGTAGGCGCCTTTCGGCAGCGGTCCGCGCAGCGATCGGGGCCACTGCTTCTGGTACGGGCGCGTCTGCCACATCCAGCTCGACGCGAACCACATCATATTCTCGTCGAGGACCGCCTTGGGACCCAGCGTCACCCGCTGGACCCTGCGCCTGGACGTGGCCCACGCCGGGGGCGGCGGCGCCTCGACCCCGTCCGCGCGGCGACCATCGGCGTGGTGAGCGACGACGTGCCCCCGCCAGGGCGCGTCGTCGAAGACGAGGACGACCGGGGAGTCCGTCCGGTTGGCGTAGTGAACGACCAGATCACCCATGCCACCCGCCGTGGTCTTCACCTCGGCGGGCGAGACCGTGATCTCGAGGGAGCTCGCCACGTCCCACCTCGGGTCGGAGACGGTGTCGACGTAGCAGGCACGCAGGTCGGAGCGCTCGGCGCGACCCGCCACGACGCACGGATCGGACGCGGTCGCGTCGGCCGCCTGGCCCGGAGGGACGCCCGCGTCGCGGACCGCCGGCTCACTGGATCGCGCGCGCTCGGACACCGGCGGCGGTTGGGAAGCATGCTCGTCGTTGCGGGGGCAGCCCAGCGAGCCGAAGCCCACGACGCCGACGATCGTGAGGACGATCCCGCGCATCGGCCCAACCTAACACGGTGACGAGCGCTCATCGCACCTACGCCGGCCGGCCAGGCGTTGCTTGACCGCCGGGAGAGCCGCTACCGTCAGCCCATGGGCCTATCTCCGCGGACCACGTGGCTCCAGAAGGCCGGGGTCGCCCTCGCCCTGCTCCTGGGTCTCGGGGACGCGCTGGCAGCCCCCGACGTCAAGCTGCCGCCGGGGACCCGGACCGTGGATGGCCAGCTCGTGTCCGGGCGGGGCCTGCGCGACACCACCGAGATCATCGCGCGAGATCTCGCGCAGCGCGGGATTCTCGCCCGGCAGATCGGCCCCTACCGCTGGCGGGGCGTCGAGCTCACCCGGTTCGTCAGCGACGGGAAATCGACCGATTGGCTCGCGATCCACGTCGTCCGCATCGCCGGCAAGACCATGATCTCGTTCGTGCCGAGGCCATCCCCCCTTGACGTGGCGCCGGCATCCCGTTAGACAC
>JAPLLF010000209.1 GCA_026387715.1 Pseudomonadota bacterium | reverse complement strand
GGCCGTCGAGGCCGGGCTTGGCGACGAGGATCCGCAGCTTGCGCGAGTCGGTCATGCAGCGGGTGTCGCCTACATCGACCCGCGGATCAAGTTGCGTGCGATGACGATGCGCTGGATCTCGCTGGTTCCCTCGTAGATTCGCGTCACGCGCACGTCGCGCAGCGCCCGCTCGACGGGGAAGTCGCGGACGTACCCGTAGCCGCCGTGCACCTGCAGGGCGATGTCGCAGATCTTCCAGGCGTGCTCGGACGCGAACAGCTTGGCCATCGCGGCCAGCTGGGCGTAGGGGTGGCCCTGCTGCTTGGCGTGCGCGGCGCGGAGGGTCATCAGCGTCGCGGCGTCGAGCCAGGTCGCCGCGTCGGCGAGCATGCCGCCGATCGCCTGGTGCTTGATGATCGGCTGGCCGAACGTCTGCCGCTCGCCGGCGTAGCGGACGGCCGCCTCGAGCGCGCCGCGCGCGATCCCGACCGCCTGCGACGCGATGCCGATCCGCCCACCGTCGAGCGCGAGCATCGCGAGCGCGAAGCCGCGGCCGGGCTCGCCGATCATCGCGTCGTCGTCGACCTCGACCCCGTCCAGCACGAGCTGCGCGGTCGACGAGCCGTGGAGGCCGAGCTTGTCCTCGAGCCGGGCGACGGTGAGGCCGGGCGCCTTGCCGTCGACGACGAACGCGCTGATGCCCTTGCGACCAGCCGCTGGATCGGTGATCGCCCAGACCACCATCGCCCCGGCATGATCGCCGCTCGTGATCCACTGCTTCGAGCCCGACAGCCGCCAGCCGGTCGCCGTCCGGGTCGCGAGCGTGCGCATCGCCCCCGGATCGCTGCCCGCCTCGGGCTCGCTCAAGGCGAAGGCCCCGCACACCAGCTCGCCGCTGACGAGCCGCGGCACCCAGCGCTGGGCGAGCGCCGGGGACGCGTTCTGTGCGATCAGCTCCGCGACCATGTTCGTGACGGACACCGCGACGGCGACCGCCGCGTCGCCACGCGCGAGCTCCTGCAACGCGAGCGAGTACGCGATCGCGCCCATGCCGCCGCCGCCGAACGCCTCGGGGACCGCGATCCCGAGCAGGCCGAGCTTCCCGAGCTCGCGCAGCTCCGCGATCGGAAACTCGCCGGAGACGTCGCGCGCGGCCGCCTTCGGGGCGAGGTTGCGCTCCGCGAAGTCGCGCGCGACCCGCTGCACGCTGAGTTGATCCTCGGTCGGGGTGAAGTCCACGCGGTTCCTATTCCTCAGCCCCGGCCGCCGCCGTGGCCGCGGCCGGTTTGTACTTCACCGCGAGCTTCGCGATGTGTCCCCGTGGATCGGGCAGCCGCCACGCCATCGCCGCCTTCTCGGCGCAGTCGCCCCACTCGCCGTCGACGACCGACGCCTTCGACGAGAAGCCGACCGACTGCGCCGCGCCCTTGGGGCCGACGTACATCGTGATCGTCACGTCTTGAGGTGGCGGAGGGAGCGCCAGCGGCTTCTTCTCGCCCTTCTTGTGAGGCGCCTTCCTGGCGGCCTTCGCCTCGTCCGCGCCACGCTTCACGAGCGCCTTGTCGCACGCCTCGAGGCTCGCGACCTGGCCCCCGACCGCCTTGAGCCCGGCGACCTCGTCCCACGCCAGCGCCGCGCCCTTCGCCGAGAAGTTCAGCGGCACCTGGAAGTCGGCGTCGCCGCCGACCGGCTTGGGGAACGTCGCCTCGCGAGCGATATCGAGCAGGCACTTCTCGATCGGCCACGCGCCGAGCTCCGACGACGCCAGCTTCACCGCGGTGATGTCGCCGTCGCGGCTGATGTCCCAGCTGATCTCGACGTTGCCGCCGAGCCAGCGCCGCTTGCCGACGCGGCTCATGTAGCAGTCGGTGAGCGCGGCCGTGTGCGGCGCCAGGCTCTTCGAGATCGCGTCGACGTCCATCCGCCCGCGCTCGCCCGTGACCGACACGCTGTCGACCTCGGGCTCCTCCGCGACCACGTGGCGCGTGGTCACCTTCGAGGTGACCGTCGGCTCCTGCGCCGCGGGCTTCGGCGTGGAGCCACACGCCCCGACGGCGAGCACGGGCGCGAGCGCGAGCGCGACGCGCACTACATCGCCTCGAAGCCGTACGTGAACGACGTCTC
>JAPLLF010000258.1 GCA_026387715.1 Pseudomonadota bacterium | reverse complement strand
GTGCGGAGCGCCTCGACCTCGCCGGTGATCCGGCGCTGCGCGTCCGTGAGGTGGGTGGCCTCGTCGGCGAGCAGCGTGCGCTCGGCGGCGTCGCGCTTGGCGAGCAGGCGCAGCGCGGCGGTGCGGCGCGCCCGGAGCATCGTGTCGTTGTGGGCGGCGGCTGGGTGGCGGAGAGCGCGATACGCGGCCGCGAGCCGCGCGGTGCGCTCGGTGTCGAGCGCGGTGAGCTTCTCGGCCACCGTCGCCAGCGCGCGATCGACCGTCGCGCGTTGATCGGCGAGCTCGAGCGCGAGCGCGTCGCGGGTGGGCTCCGCGACCGCCACGTGGCCGCCCATGGCGGCGAGCGCGGCGAGCCACGCCAGCAGGCGCTTACGCACGCGCGATGCCTCGCGGCGCGTGCGCGCTGCCGGCGACGCCCGCGAGCGCTCCGCCGACGAGCCCGAGCAGGCCGAGCGCGCCGACGAACATCGCGATCTCGGCCGGCGCGGGCATCGCGAGCTCGACGTTCCCCAGCACCGGCGCGATCGCGTCGCCCCAGGTGGTGATCCCGGCGTAGACGAGCGCGGCCGCGATGCCCCCGGCGAGCGCGGCGCCGAGCGCCCCGGCCAGCGCGGTCGGGATCGCGAAGAACCCCGGGTGCGCGCCGAGCAACTCGGCCACCTGGCGCTCCTGGCGACCACGCTCGAGCCGGACGCGCACGGTCGCGAGGATGATGACCAGCGCGAGGCCACCGAACAGCGCCGCGGCGAACCACGCGATCACGCGCAGCGAGCGGAGCGGCGACCCGGGCGCGGCGTCGGCCTCGGCGACGACGACGTCCTCGACGCCGGCGCTGGTGCGCAGGGCCTGCAACGCGGGCGACAGCGCGATCACGTCGTGCACGCCGGGCGCGAGCGTGACCTCGATCGAGACCGGCAAGCCGTTCGCCGCGAGGTCGTCGTGGAGCGACTCGCCGAGCTCGCGGGTGAGCCGCTTCGACGTCTCCGCCGACGACACGAGCTCCGCGCGCTCGACGCCCGCCATGCCGGTGAGCTGGGTGACCAGGCCGCGCGCGGTGTCGTCGCTCGCGGTCTCCGTCAGGTAGACGACCATGCTCGCGCCCGCCGGTGGCGGGGTCGCCGCGGCGGCGATCTCGATCGAGCGCGCGGCGACGCCACCGATCGCGGCGGCGGTCGCGGCGCACACCAGGACGAGCAGCGTCCAAAGCGTGGCGCGCCGGGAGCCATCCATCCCCTGGCCGGCGATCCGCAAGGTCCGGCGGAGCGCCGACGCGAGGCGGTGGATCATGTCTCCTCGTCGAACGCGCCGAACGGGCCGGTCGCGCGATCGAACACCGCCTCGGGGATCGACGGATCGGTGGTCCACGTCGCGTCGGAGACGTCGAACGCGCGCAGGCCACCGAGACCGGTGCGCTTGGGGCGGCGGAGGATGCGGGGCGCAGCGACGGGCGCGCGCTTGGTCTTCGATGGCATGGGCGGTTACCTCGCGCCGACGGCCGTCGGGAACGGCACGATGTTGTCGGGGGTGAGCTCGGGTTCGATCGGCCGCGGGGCCGCGCGCACCGGCGCGCTCTCGATGCCGACGATGAGCTCCTCCATCGTCGTGCCATCGAGCTGGATCTCGGACATCGGGGTCAGCGCGCCGTCGACCATGACGAGCTGCCGCCACTGCTCGCGCTCGGCGATGACGCGCAGCGCCGGATCGCGGCCGAGCACGAGGCACGCCGCGCCCTGCTTGGCGGCCAGCGCGATCGCCGCGCACACCAGCTCGGCACCCTCGGCGTCCTGCATGCTCGTCGGGTGATCGGCGATCAGCAGCTCCGGCTCGCGCACCAGGGCGCGCGCCACGGCGACGCGCTGGCGCGCGGACGCCGACAGGCAGTCGATCGGGAGCGAGGCCTGCGCCTCGAGGCCGAGCCGCGCGAGGATGCCCGTCGCGCGCGCGACCGACACCGCGCGCGGCACGCCGTCGATCTCGAGCGGCAGGACGACGTTGAGCATGGCGCTGCGATCGTCGAGCAGGCAGAGCTCCTGCGGCACGATGCCGACCCGACGGCGCAGCAAGCGGAGCGACGACCGGCGCAGCCGGCCCACGTCGCGTCCCAGCACCTCGATCCGCCCCTCGCGCGCCGGCAGCTCGCCGAGCGCCGCGGCGACGACCCGCGACGTGCCGACGCCCGCCGCGCCGACGATCAACACGACCTCCCCGCGCGCGACGCTGAGATTCGCGTGGGTCACGAGCGGCGTTCCACCAGCCTGGTGGTCGAGTCGAACATCGACCAGCGTGATCGTCATGTGTGCATCCCCTCGCAATACCCCTACCCCTCGCTCGCGACCGGGGCAAAAAAACGGCACGATGCGAGGATGCGCCGCCACCTGTTGTCGACGACGATCATCGTGATCGGCGGCGCGGCGGGGATGCTCGGCGGCTGCCGCGAGGCCGACACCGACGCGCGCGTCGCCAAGGTCCAGACGCGGATCGACGACCACGATCAGCGGCTCGCGAACATCGAGAAGCGGGGCGAGCTCGACGTCGCGCGGGTCGGCGGCGAGCTGCTCGCGAAGGGCGCGAAGGCCGGGCTCGGCGGCCCGCCGGGGCCCCCGGGACCGCTGGGACCACCCGGGCCGATCGGCCCGCCGGGACCGGGAGGCATCGGCCCGATCGGCCCCGAGGGCGCGCGCGGCGCGAAGGGGGATCCGGGGCCGCCCGGTCCCGACGGCCCGCAAGGCGTGCAGGGTCTGCAGGGGCCGCAAGGCTTGCAAGGGCCGCAGGGACCGCAGGGCCCCAAGGGGCCGCCCGGGCCTGCGGGCGCGTACGGACAGAAGGGCGACCTCGTCCGCAAGGAGGCGCGGATCTCCGTCGGTGCGGGCCTGGTCGCGACCGCGGTCGCGAGCTGCGATCGCGCCGTCGATCTGCTCGTGACCGGCGGCTGCTACGCCGATCCGCAGTGGATGGCCCAGCTGGTCGCGGCGCGCCCGGTCGCGATGACCGATCTCGCCGCCGCCGCGAGCTGGCGCTGCGACTATCGCAACACGTCGCCGTCGACGACGATCGAGGTCGTCGCCGAGGCGTACTGCGTCCGCCCGCGCGAGTGACCTCCGTGACTCAGTAGCAGAGCAGGCCGTGGCCCGACTTCGGGGGCAGCCCGACGTCGAGCGCGGTGGTCGTCAGCTCGGAGGTCCCGGCGTAGAGCCGCACGCCGCCGGTGCCCATCGCCTGATCCGCGACGACGATCGTCCGATCGGGGCACACCGCGACGTCGGTGAGGTGCTCGGCGTCGGGGTTGTACGGCAACGCGGCGAGCGTCCCCGTCGCGCTGTCGACCGCGCGCAGGTACGCGGCCGGGAACGCGTTGCCGTTGACCGCGACGAGCAGGGTCGGCGCGTTGCCCGGGGTGCCCGGGAGGAACTCGAGCCGGTTGGCGAACCCGCCGAGCAGCGCGTTCGTCGTCGCGCAGCCGTGCGTCGCGGGCGTCGCACCGACGGTGATCCGCTCGACGCAACCGGCGCCATCGGCGAAGTCGATCGTCGGGATCACGAGGTCGCCGCCGAACGCGTCGGGGTGCCGCTCGAACAGCCCGAGCGGATTCTTGTTCGCCATCGTCACGGTCGCGATCTTGGTGTCGGTCGCGGGGTCGACGACGTAGACCCGGCCCGGCCCCTGCGGCTGGAAGCCGCTGTCGAGCAGGCCGCACGCGACGTAGAGCTTGCCGTCGACCGCGAAGATCGACTCGCAGTTCGGCTTGCCGTCGGGATCGTCGGCGCCGAGATCGATCTCGGTCGACGTGGCCGAGCCGCGCGTCAGCACCACGACGCCCTTGCCGCCGAACGTCGGCACGTAGAGCTTGGTCCCGATCACCGCGACGTCCTGCGGGTTCGACCCCGCGCCGGTGGCGAGCTGCTCGACGAGCGCCCCCGTCTTGGCGTCGAGGATCGTGATGTTGTTGTCCTTGCGGTTGATGACGAACAGCTCGTCGTCGACCTTGCGGAGGAACGGATCCGCGTCCACCGCGCCCTGCGGCGCGATGTTCTTCGTCACGGTCCGGGTGACCGGATCGATCGAGGCCATCGTGCCGGCGGCATCGAAGTCCCCGGCGACGACGACCGCGCGGGCGGCGACCACCACCGGCGGCGCATCGGGATCGCCCTGGATCGGCGTGGCGTCGTCGCCACAGGCGAACAGGACGAGGGGAATCGCGAGCATCGACTTCATGAGCGAGCCTTTCAGTGTGTCCATTGGAGTGCCAGGTAGAAGCTGCGGCCGGGGAGCGGGAACCCGGCGAGGTCGGCGAGCGCGACGGGCGTCGACGCGAACGTCGGGCTCGGCGCGGGATCGAGCGGGAGCTGCACGACGCGCGTGTTCGCGAGGTTTTCGACCGACAGCGCGACGGTGAAGTCGCCGTACGCGACGCTCGCGCCGGCGGCGACCAGCGTGCGGGTCGGCACCCACCCGAGGTTCGCGGTGTCGAGGTAGCTCGCGGTCTGGGTCGCGGTGGCGGCGTAGACCGAC
>JAPLLF010000719.1 GCA_026387715.1 Pseudomonadota bacterium | reverse complement strand
GCGCTCGTCGGTGGTCATCGCGCGCGGCTGACCGTGCTCGCTGCGCACGAGCAGCTGCGCGACGGTGAGCAAGCGGCCCGCGTAGACGTAGAGCTTGTCGACCGCCGCGTCGCGCTGGTTCTCCGGATACTGCGCGAACAGGATGTTGCCGGGTCCGTAGTGCACGAACGCGCCGTGGTGCACGTCCCAGGGGTGCGCGGTGTGCGCCTGGCTGCCCTCCACGAAGGCGGCGCCCGCCTCGGCGAGCTTGCGCAGATCCGCGACCAGGTCCCAGTCGGGCTTGTGGGTGGCGAGCTCGCGATGCTGCACCGAGGCGATCACGGTGTAGCCACGTCGTCGAAGATCCTGGATCTGCCAGACCATGCGGGCGTAGTCGCAGTTCGCGCCGCCGCTGCCGACGAAGATCCGATCGATCCACCAGTTCACGTGATTGCAGCCGAGCAGCGCCAGGCGATTGCCGTGGTCCTCGAGCAGGCGCGGCGCCGTCGCCTCGAGCTGCGTGCGACCACCGCCGAACCAGACCCAGCCGCGCTGCTCGTACATGTCGAGCGTGCGCTCGAGCGCGGCGTGCCCGTAGTCGAGCAGGTGGCTGCCGGTGAGCTCGACGATCGTGACGTGCAACGCGGCGAGCAGCTCGATGTAGCTGTCGCGCGAACAGAACCTCAGCTCGTTCGCCGCCTGCCCCGTCCACGGCTTGCAGTGCTCGACGAACGCGACCTCGTTGCTGAGGTGCGCGAGATCGGCGCTGGTGAAGAACGGCTTGATGTACTTGATGGTGTCTTCGATGCCGTGCTGATCGATGCGCTCCGAGGTGAGCCCGGTGAGCGCGGTCGTGCCGCTCATCACCACGGTGGTCAGCTTCGCGCGGTCGAAGTTGGCGATCGGCGTCTTGCCGCACACGCGCGCCACGAGCGGAGACGCGTCGCCGTCGAGCGGATGCTGCCCGTCGACCGGGACCACGGCCCACGCCGGGGACAGCTGGTGCACGGGCACGATCCCCCAGTGGACGGCGTCGAACACCGGATGCTCGATCAGCGGCACGGCGACCCGTGGCCCGAGCAGCGGGCCGAGCGCCGCCTCCGTCTCGGGCGACGCCGCGATCTCCCCGCGGCTCCACCGCTTCGCGAGCTCGGCGCGCGAGATGGTCTCGGCGAGCTCGTACGCGCCAGCCACGACCGCGAACCGCCACTCGCCGCACGCGGGCGCCGGCGCCGGCGCGATCGGCGCGTGCGCGACGACCGGCGACGACGCGGGCCTCGTCGACGTCGTGTCGGGACCACCGCACGCAGCCAGGACGAGCACCCACGCGAACCGACGCACCTCAGGTGATCATCGCACGGACGTCGACCACGCGCGAACTACCGGCCGGTCCGCGGCGTGGTCTCGCAGGGTGCAGTGAAGGAGACTCGTCTCGACCGCACCGCGGGCACGCCCACGCGCAACCCCCGTCTGGAGGAATCGACCCGCCAGGTAAGTGTCGAGCGGGCCATGGTGGTGGGGCGGTCCGGAATTGGCCGGCCTTGGCGGACCGTGCGAAGCTCCAACAAAGAGGTGGACGAACGACTGCGCAACGCGATCGGGACGGCGAGGCAAGCGGCTGATCTGGTCGGCTTCTCGTTGCTCGCGCTCGATCACCTGCGGCAGCTCGACGAGAGCCTCTACGAGCGGTTCGTCGAGAGCCGCAACGCGCCCGCCGATCCGGTGGAGGCCGCCGCCAAGCTGACGTCGCTGTGGGAGCACACGTTCGCGGGGCTCCTCGAGCTGCTCGCGTTCTGCCGCTCCCTCGAGAGCAGCCGGCCGAGCACGGAGGTCGTGAGCGAGGCGCCGGTCAGCTTCGACTGGGACCTGGAGAACAGCGGCGTGTCGGCCCCGGTCGAGCTCGAGCTCGGCTCCAACGACATCGGCGACCTCCTCGAGGGCATCGACGAGGGGCTCCACGTCGGCGACACCGAGCGCTGGGCGAAGGTGCTCGAGAAGGTGGGCTCGATCGAGTACGGGCTGCGGTCCCAGTACACCGACGCGCACACTCGCCTCGGGGTCGCGCTCGCCGCCGGCGAGACCAACCAGATCCTCGGCTTGCTCGACGACACCCAGAGCTCGTCCAGCGAAGGCGTGCACGCCCTCGTGGCGGCCGTCTACGGGGAGTTCCTCCCCGACGTGAACGCCGCGACGCTCGTCCCGGGGCATCCGCTGGGCGTCTTTGGCGTTGCGGATCAGCCCAGAGACGTACAGGCGACCGTCAACCTCAAATTCGTTGCCAACCACGCGGATAACGGGTATCCA
>JAPLLF010000376.1 GCA_026387715.1 Pseudomonadota bacterium | reverse complement strand
TGGGAACTCGGGCTCCGTGGTGTCCTCGCGATGCGTGGGCTCGCAATTTCCGGTCGATGGCTGGCTGCGTGGCAGCCCTACGCCACGAAGCATCGCAGGAACGTTCGGCTCGTTGCATGATCAGGACTGCATCCGCCTTGGCGGCAAGGGATCCAACACCGAGGGTCGCAAGCCGATCGACGACAAGGCCGCCCCGGACAAGGTGGCCGCCAGCAATGTGGTTGCGGACAAGCCCAAGGTGGAGGACAAGCCCACCACGCCGTCAGCGCCCGCCGGCAACGTGATCACCTCCGATGACGACTTCGTCGTGAGGGGAACGGCGATGCTCGTGAAGGAAGCCGACATGTTCAAGGCCGCCGGCAGTGACTGCGTCAAGCTCGTCGCGGCGCTCCAGGTATTGATCCAGGATCCTCTGCTGGTCGCGCTCGTCGCTTATGGGAAGGGCCATGCGGACGCGACGAAGAAGCTGGACGAGACCGCAGGGGCTCAGCGAAAGGCTCTCCAGGACGCGTCCATCCCGGGGCTGACGGGCTGTCAGAACGACGACGATGTGATGTCCGCGAACGACAAGCTCCTCTGAGTTTGCGCGGCAGCCTGGAGCAACACCGCGTTGCCGACGATTGACCACGCCAACCACGCCGGCCCGTGCCCAACTTCATCGAATGACCACACCTGGACTCGCGACGAGTCCGCGCACCATGGGCTCGATCACCTCGCGCATGGCCGGCGTACAGTCGAGCTCGATCGACCGTGTGTCGACGCCTGTCAGCGACACGACCGCGCGTTCGTAGTCACCGACCGCGGTGCCGGAGAGCGTCACGTCCCAGCGGTCATCGATGCGTCGCGAGACGGTGGTCAGTCCGTAGCCGCGTGTCGCGAATTCGTCGACGGCAACGGTGCGCAGCCACTCGCCGAGCTGCGTGATCTCGATGCCGACCTCGAGCCGATCGAGCGGCAGCGACGCGACCGCGCGGGCCGAGGTCAGGGCCACGTGCGACTCGATCGTCAACGAGCGCAGCGTCGAGATCTTCGCGAGCTCCGGGATGCGATCTAGCCCGACATGCGCCATCCCGAGCGCCTCGAACGCGGGTAGCGAAGGTGCGGCAAGAAGCGCTTCGAAGATCATGGCATTGATGCCGTACACCCGGCGCAGGTTGCGGAATGCGGGCTGGAGCACCAGATCGGCGGGACCGATCGCGTTGCCGACATCGTGTAGCTCCTCGACGGTGAGCCACTGGTTTGCGGTCGATGCGGTGATCAGCGAGCGCGAATTCTTCGACTTGAGCGCACACGCGACGAGGAAGCCGCGCGCGTATCTGCGCCTCGTCGTGACCTTCGCGATCGGGCCGAGCAGCTTGGTCTCGCACTGCTTGATCAGCGCCGCTTCGCGGTCAGGGTCGCCACCACGTAGTTGCAACACGAGGAGCTCGCCGCGTGGATCGCCTTGCTCGAGGAGCCAGTCGGCGTAGACCTCGCGTGGACCGTCGTCGCGCGGGTTCGCATAGATCGCCGCGAGCAGCTCGTCGCCCGACTTGGATCCCGCGAGGGATGACAGCTCCACGACCACGCGACGCTCCTCGTCGGTGAGCGGGCGCGCGCCGGTCGCGCAGCGCTCGAGGTACTGCCGCGCAAGCGCGGTCGACCGATCCATCGCCGTGCCGCTCGCATACGGCGGAACGGCGAGGAAGGTCTCGAGCTCGCGCACGACGCGCGGATCCTCGGGGAACTCGAGCAGCACCGCGAGCCGTGTCGCCGCCGTCGCTGCACGGCCGTTCGCCAACGCCGCGACGAGCCGCGGCAGATCGTGCGCGTCGCGCGCCTCCGCGATCTCCATCCACCTCGCGGTCATCGCCTTCAACGTGCTTCCGCCGAGCGGACGTCGAGCGACGCGTCGCCCGAGCCGCTCGATCAGGTCGGCGACCTCGTCCGATCGCGTCCCGCGCCAGATCGAAAGGAGCAGATCAAGCGCGGCCTCGATGCGCTGCTTGTCGTTCGCCAACGATCGACGATAGCGTCAATCTCACTTGCGCGGCTAGCGCACCACTACGCGAAGGCGCTGCGCAGGATCCCAAGCTTGCGCATCTTGCTCTGGAGCGTGCCTGGCTTGAGTCCGAGTCGAGACGCTGCGCCATCGGCCCCGTAGATCTTGCCTCTCGTCGCGCGCAGCGCCTCCTCGATCGCAACCCGCACGGCCGACTCGAAGCGCGGCACACCAGAGGCGAGCGCCCCCTTCGCCCGGCGTGCGTACTCCTCGGGCAGCTCGAGCCCATCTCCGCGACCGAGGATCATCGCGGTCTCGAGCAAGTTCATCAGCTCGCGAACGTTCCCCGGCCAGTCATGTGCGTCGAGACGCGACAACAACGAGCGCGAGATGGAGGGCACAGGCAGCTGAAGTTTTTGCGCTAGCTCCCGGGTCAAGGACGCGACCAACGGACCGAGATCCCCTCGTCGTTCTCGGAGCGCCGGCAGCTGGATCGTGAAGACCTCGAGCCGGTAGTACAGGTCCTCGCGAAACGCACCCTGCTCGACCATCGCGGAGAGCAAACGGTTCGTCGCGGCGATGAGTCGAACATCAACCTCGATCTCTACCTCACCGCCAACGCGCCGGAACCGACGCTCTTGAATCACGCGCAGCAGCTTGGCCTGCGCCACCAACGGCAGCTCACCGAGCTCGTCGAGAAACAACGTTCCACGGTGTGCTCGCTCGAACGCACCGACGTGAACGCGATCGGCGCCGGTGAACGCGCCCCGCTCGTGACCGAACAGCTCTGATTCGACGAGCGCGTCCGGCATCGCACCACAGTTGAGCTGGATCATCGCGCGATGTGAACGCGGCGACAGCCGATGGATTTCGCGCGCCAAGACTTCCTTGCCGGTTCCGGACTCCCCACTCAACAACACGGTGGTCGGATGGCGTGCGACGAGCTCCGCACGCGTCAGCGCAGCTCGCATCGCGGCGCTACGCGCGACGATCTCGCCAGGATGCTCGAGCCGATCAAGATCCGCCCGCAGTTCGCGGTTCTCCACGTGTGCACGACGCGATACCTGCGCGACGCGCTTGATCACATCGAGGTGACGCGTTGCGGCCGCGACGACCTGGCCGAGCGCCTCACGAAACGCTGCGCCGCTGAAGTAGTCCGGCAGCGCCGAGGTCGCCACCACGGCGAGACCCGTCGCGATCAACCGAGCCGAAGGCGATGCTGGTTCTGAATCGACGCACCCCCACTCGCCTCGCGACAGCACCGCGATCGCGTTCGGCGCCGGTGATCTCAGCTCGACACGCTGGACCGACACCCTCGCGGCGAGGGTCGTCGCAATCGCACGCACGATCGCCCGCGGCGAATGGGCCTCCGCAGTGGAGGCCAGGAGCTCCGAGAGCAGGATGATCGAACCATCCGTCATCGCCCAGTTCTACCACTGAAATGCAGCGGTCATCACTGAAATATCAGTGATGACGAGGATCAAACCTAGAATTTTCAATATCTTACAGACGGCACGCTGGCTGCTGGTGAGAGAGACCATGGCATAT
>JAPLLF010001196.1 GCA_026387715.1 Pseudomonadota bacterium | reverse complement strand
TCGACGGCGGCGGCGCGGAACGTGTCCGCCGCGGCCAGCACGAGCTCGCCGGCGACGCCACGCTGATCCTGTGCTCCCACCGCCTCGAGGAGATCCGCTCGCTCGTCGATCACGTGGTCGCGCTCGAGGATGGCCACCTGGTCTACAACGGCCCCGCCGCCGACTACCTCGCGCAGCGGGTCGGCTCGGTGCTCGAGCTCCTGGTCGACGGCGGCGAGACCGGCTGGCTCACCGCGCACGGGTTCGCGCCGGGTGCCCATGGATGGTGGAGCCGGAGCGTCGACCGCGACACCAAGCTCACCCTCGTGCCGGCGGCCGTCGCGTCGCTGGGCGGCACGCTCGTCGATCTGATCGTGCGCGACGTCGATCTGGTCGAGCTCCGCGGGGAGGTCCGTCATGTCCGACGGTGAGCCCCGCGGTCCCTGGCTCCGCCTCGTCGGGATCGCGCTCGCGGTCGCGCTCGTCGTCGGCGTGGTCGCGCTCGTCCGCGGATCGGGCCAGGCGCCCGACGAGGTCTCGGCGATCGACTGGAACCGCCAGCCGTGCGCGCACTGCCGGATGCTGATCGGCGACCCGCACCACGCGGCCCAGCTCGTCACCGAGGACGCCGAGGTCCTGTCGTTCGACGACCCGGGCTGCGCGCTGAACTACCTCGACGATCATCGCCCCGCGATCCATCGCCTGTGGTTCCACCACGCCACCACGGACCGCTGGCTCGGTGACGGCGACGTCGGGTTCACGACCGGCGGCACCACGCCGATGGGCTCGGGCCTGCTCGCGGTCGAGCGCGGCACCCCCGGCGCGCTCGATCTCGCCTCCGCGCGCATGCACGTGCACGGACATGGAAGTGAGGCAATCCGATGAGGATCTCCGCGTTCGCCCTCCAGCTCCGGGCCGCCGCCCGCCTCGACTTCGCCGAGGTCCTGCGGTCGCGCTGGATCTGGTTCTGCATCGTCACCTACCTGCTGCTCGCCGGCGTGCTGCTCACGGTCGGCGTCCGCGAGTCGTCGATCCTCGGGTTCACCGGCACGAGCCGGATCCTGCTGTCGTTCTCGCACGCGCTCATCCTCGTGCTGCCGCTGATCGCCCTGATGGCGCTGGCGCCCGCGGTCCAGCGCGCACGCGAGGACGGCTCGCTCGAGCTGCTGCTGAGCCAGCCGCTGTCCCCGGGCGCGTGGTTCCTCGCCGTGTGCGGGGTGCGCTACCTGTCGCTCGTCGTGCCGCTAGTCGGCGTGTTCCTCGGCATCGGGCTGTGGGGGCAGCTGGTCCACGACGACCCGATCCCGTGGCCGTTCATCCTGCGTTGCCTGGCGGTGTCGTCGTCGCTGCTGCTCGGGTTCGCCGGCATCGGCGCGGCGATCTCGGTGTACGTGCGCAACCCCGCGCGCATCATCACGTACCTGGTGCTCACCTGGGCCCTCGGCGTCGCCCTCCTCGACTTCGGGCTCATCGGGCTGATGCTGCGATGGCGGCTCGACCCGCACGCGGTGTTCACGATCGCGATCATCAACCCGGTCGAGTCGGCGCGGCTCGCGCTGATCTCGCACCTCCAGCCGGACCTCTCCACGTTCGGCCCCGTCGGCTACTACCTCGCCAACCGGATCGGTGGCGGGGCCCTGTTCGCGATCGGCGTCGCGTGGCCCGCGGTCGTCGGGCTGCTCGCGTGGACGGTCGCGTACCTCGGGTTCCGTCGCAGCGATCGCGTCTGAGCAGTCCAGAGGAGCTCGTCATGCATCCCGCCATCGAAAAGTTCTACGCCTTCCTCGACCGGCCCCTGTTCGGCTGGTCCCGGCTCGTGCTCCTGCTCCTCACGGTCCCGCTGGTGCTGACGTTCACCAGGCCGCTGTGGAAGATCTCGATGACCGCGCCGCAGTATCCGCAGGGTCTCTACATGGAGATCTACACGCACAAGATCGAGGGCGGCAACGACGGCCAGCACATCAAGGAGATCAACACGCTCAACCAC
>JAPLLF010000629.1 GCA_026387715.1 Pseudomonadota bacterium | reverse complement strand
ACCGTGAAGGTGCCGGTGTCGGGCGCTCGACACATCACGAGCACGCCCTCCCGACGGGCGTTGGTGACGGTCAAGATGAGCATGATCTCGGACCCCGAGACGGCCGTCCACGTCGCCGTGTAGCCACCCGCGCGCGACAGCGACGTCGGTGGCGTGTATCCGGTGAGCTCGCGGGGTGCAGCGACCGTGGCCGCAAACGCCGGGAGGTCGGCGCCACCCGCGGCCTCCACCGTGAGCTGCGCGCCCTCGACGTAGGTGGGTTGCGGCACGCCCCCCGAAGTCCGGTACCTGACGGCGCTCGCACCACCGTGCTCGATGAGGGTGATCGGCTCGACCGTGCCTGAGATCGTGATCGTGCCTGCGGAGAGCCCCGTCGGTGGGACGGTGTGATGCAGCGCGCACGGGCCGTCCGTGGCGACGACGGTGCCCCACACCGGCGTGTTGGTGAAGACGGCGTCGGCACTCCAGCTCTGCGCGCGCAGGTTGATGTTGTGGCTGAGCGCGATCCGTCCCTCGCGCGGCGCCTGCGCTGGAACCGGCTGCCTCGCGTCCGCGTGCGCCCGTGGAACGAGCATGCCGATCCAAAGCGCCATGACAAACCCGACCACGCCCAACTGCATCAGCCGACGGTAGCCCGAACGGAGGGCGATCGCGTCGAACTGCTACAGCTTGCCGCGAACCTCCTTACCTCGCCCACGTCGCGTTGACGTCGTCCTCTCCTTTCTCCTCGTTGACCTTGTCCCCGACGTTGACGCCTTCGACGGCGACGTTGAGGTTGCCCCCATCGTCGACCTTGCACGTTGCCGCTCGAGTCACGCCATCGTGATCTGATCCGAAGGGTCGACGACAACGATCGGCGAGCCTGGGGTCGACCTCGACGTTGCCGTTCAAAGCGTCAACCGTGGAGTCGACGGCAAACGCGTCGACGTCAAACGCGTCGACGTCAACCCTCTACGGCAGCTGCCAGGTCGTCTTGAGCGCGGCGTACTCGGCGCGCGGCAGCAGCACGTAGGTCGCGGTCGCCGGGAGCGTCTCGACGAGCCACTGCATGGTCGCCAGCGGCATCGCGGTGCAGCCCGACGTCGTCGAGTCGGGGCCGCTCCACACGTGGAGGAAGATGCAGCTGCCGGCGTTCGGCGTGCGCGCGGCGTTGTGGGCGACGTCGATGACGAACGTGTAGAGCGCGTCGGGGCGGCGGAGGTCCTCGGCGGACGTCCAGTCGACCGTCACCGTGCGGGCGTCGACGATCTTCGCGTACGACGTCGACCGCGAGTCGTCGACGCACTTCCAGTTCGCGTCGACCTGCTGGAACGACGACAGCGTCGACTCGCTGGGCGCGTAGCCGAACGCGCCGCGGATCGCGAACGCGCCCGCGGGGCTCTTGCCGTCGCCCTCGCGCTTGACCGGCCCGGTGCGGTCGGCTGGCGCGCCGACGCCGTGCAGGCCCGCGCCCCACGCGGTGCCCGCGCGGCCGATCACGCCGCTCCACGACTCGCCGATCGGCATCCAGGTGTCCTGGTGGTGATGCCAGCGGCGCAGGGTCGCCGTCGTCGACGTCCAGTCGTCGACGAGCGCGAGCACGAGATCGGTGTCCGCCGGGATCGGCGATCCGGGCGCGCTCGCCGCCGCCACCGGCTTCGGCGGCTCGAGCCGGTCCTCGACGGGGATCGCGGGCTCGCGCCGGCAGGCGGCGAGGGCGATCAGGAGCAGGGCGAGGCGCGTCACACGGACATGGCGAGCATGCGCTCGATCGGCTTGAGCGCGCGCACGCGGACCGCCTCGGGCACGTCGACCTGCGGCTGCAGATCGCGCAGCGCCAGGTACAGCTTCTCGAGCGTGTTCTTGCGCATGAACGGACACACGTTGCACGCGCAGCTCTCGTCCTCGGGCGGCGCCGGGATCAGCGTCTTGCCCGGGGCCGCGGCGGCCATCTTGTGCAGGATGCCGGCCTCGGTCGCGACGATGAACTGCTGCTTGGGGCTCTTGGCGGCGTAGCTGATGAGCCCGCTGGTCGACGCGATGTGGGTGGCGTGCTTGAGGATGCCCTCGTGGCACTCGGGGTGCGCGATGACCTCGGCCTCGGGGTACTTCACCATCAGCTCGATGAGGCGGCGCTCGCTGAACGTCTCGTGGACGATGCAGGTGCCCTGCCACAGCACGAGGTCGGGCCGGTGGGCCTGCTTGGCGACGAACGCGCCGAGGTGCTTGTCGGGCGCGAACACGATCTTCTGGTCGCCGAGCGCCTTCACGATCTTGACCGCGTTGGACGACGTGCAGATCACGTCGCTGAGCGCCTTCACCTCGGCGCTGCAGTTGATGTAGCTGACCACCGTGTGGCCGGGGTACTTCTCGAGCCACTTGGCGAACGCCGGGGCCGGGCAGCCGTCGGCGAGCGAGCAGCCCGCCGACAGATCCGGAACGACGACGATCTTGTGCGGGTTGAGGATCTTGGCGGTCTCCGCCATGAAGTGGACGCCGCAGAACGCGATGACGTCCGCCTTGGTCGTCGCGGCGGCCTGCGAGAGCTGCAGCGAGTCGCCGACGTAGTCGGCGAGGTCCTGGATCTCGGACTCCTGGTAGTAGTGCGCCAGGATCACCGCGTTCTTCTCGACCTTGAGGCGCTTGATCTCGGCCTCGAGCTCCTCCGGCGACAGGTCGAGCGGTTGGCCAACGACGGGCAGCTTGTCCATGGGTCTGTCCTATCACGCGTCGAGCCGGTTTGTGCTTGCACTCGCCCGACGCACCGTGCATGGATGCGCGCGGAATGAAGATCGTTGCCGTCGCCGGCCTCCTCTCGCTCGTCGCCTGCGCGAGCGCGAACGACACCAGCCGCACGCTCGTCGATGCCGAGCCTGTCGACTCGTTCGTGACCGATGGCTGCGCGCCCCTCGTCGAGCTGTGCAACGGCCGCGACGACGACTGCGACACCCAGGTCGACGAGGACTTCCCGATGAAGGGCCTCGGCTGCATGGGCGGGCTAGGCGCATGTGCGCGGCCCGGCCTGCTCGCGTGCAACCCGGCCGGTGAGCTGGCGTGCGACGCGGTGCCCGGGATGCCCGGGACCGAGTCGTGCGACGGCGTCGACGAGGACTGCGACGGCATGGTCGACGAGGACTTCCAGCTCGGCATGCCGTGTGACGGCGCCGATGCCGACGCGTGCAACGAGGGCGTCCTGGTGTGCGACGGCGCCGGCGGGGTCACGTGCAACGACGCGACGACCAACTCGGTCGAGCTGTGCAACGGCGTCGACGACGACTGCCAGAACGGCATCGACGACACGTTCGCGCTCGGCGGGGTGTGCTCGGTCGGGCTCGGCGCGTGCGCGCGCGCCGGCGTGATGGTGTGCGACGGCGCGATGACCGGCACGACGTGCGACGCGGTCGCCGGGGCGCCATCCGCCGAGACCTGCGGCAACGCCATGGACGAGGACTGCAACGGCGCGGACGCCAGCTGCCCGAGCAACGACACCGCCGCGGGCGCGATCGACATCTCGGCGGGCGGCACGTTCACCGTCGACCTCGTCGCCGCGCACGACGACAACTGGACGCCGAGCACGCTCCCGCAGTTCGACTGCGGCGATCAGGGCGGCCGCGACGTGTTCTACACGTTCACGCTGCCCGCCGAGGAGGTCGTCTACTTCGACACGTTCGGCTCGAACTTCGACAGCGTCGTCCGCGTGTTCGCCGGCGCGTGCACCGCGCTCGGCGCGACCAAGGCGTGCTCCGACGACTCGTGCGGGACCACGCGCGCGCAGGGCGCGGTCGATTTGCCCGCCGGCCAGTACTGCCTCGTCGTCGATCAGTTCGACAACGGCCAGACCACCGGCAGCGCGTCGCTCGTGTTCAAGCGCGGCGGGCGCGCCGGGACCGTGCTGGCGTTCGGCACCGGCACCGCCACCAGCTCGGTGGCCGGCACCACGACCGGCGGCGTCGACCTGTCGGTCGCGAGCTGCGAGGCCAACACGCACCAGCCCGACGTCGCGTTCGCGTACGTGTCGTGCCCGACCCTCACCCGCACGGTGAGCGTCAACACGTGCACGGGCACCGCGTTCGACACCGTGCTGTCGATGCGCACCGGCCTTTCGACCGGCGCCGACATCGCGTGCTCCGACGACGTCGCCGGCTGCGGCAACGGCCTGCAAGCCAAGATCGTCAGCAAGGCGGTCACCGGCGCGAGCCTGCAGTGGGTGATCCTCGACGGCTTCGGCACGACCGGCAACGGCGCCTACACGCTCAGCTACTCGATCCAGTAGTAAGCTGGCGCGCATGGGAACTGCACGATCCATGATCCTGGCGGTGTTGTTCGTCGGCGCGTGTGGCGGTGGGAGCTCGACGACGAGCCCACCCGGCCCCGTCGCGATGGTCGAGGACCTGCGTCGCCACCTCGATGCCGCGGTCCTGCCGAAGGCGCCGGCCGATGCCAAGGCCACCCGCAACGAGCTCGCCACCGACGTCCACGGCGTCGCCGCCAAGCTCGTCTGGTACACGTTCGCGGACGGGCCGAACAAGTACCTGCTGTCCGTGCACTGGGAGGTCGTCACCGCCAAGGACGGCGTGATGCTCGAGCCGCTCGCGTCGCTCAACCCGACCAACGCCGGCACCGCCGCGGCGATCGTCGAGACCGTGCCGACGCGCGTGCGCTGGCGCGACGGCCGCTCGATGGGCGAGCTGTCGTTCCGGATCGACGCCAGCGGCACCGCCGCGCCGATCTGAGGAGCTGATGGCCCTCGAACCAGGAGCGCGCGTCGGTCGGTATCGGGTCGTCGAGACGATCGGCCGCGGCGGCATGGGCGGCGTGTTCCACGTCGTCGACGACGCGGGCAAGAGCTACGCGCTCAAGGCCCCGATCGTCGACGTCGGCGGCAACGGCGAGGTCACGCGGCGGTTCGCCCGCGAGGCCAACGCGATGCGCATGCTCGAGCACCCCAACCTCGTCGCGGCCTCCGACGTGTTCGTCGAGGACGGCACGCTGTACCTCGTGATGGAGCGCGTCGTCGGGCGCACGCTCGCGGCGGCGATCACCGCCGGGCTCACGCCGCGCCAGACCCTGGTGTTCGTGCGCCAGCTCCTTGACGGCGTCGGCCACGCGCACGGCGTCGGCTTCGTGCACCGCGACCTCAAGCCCGAGAACACGCTGCTCGCGGATCAGGGCGGCTGGGAGCGCGTCAAGATCATCGACTTCGGGCTGGTCAAGCTGATCGGCGACGCGGCGGCGGCGTTCGGCTCGAGCGCGCTCACGCGCACCGGGCTCGTCTACGGCACCCCGGCGTACATGG
>JAPLLF010001206.1 GCA_026387715.1 Pseudomonadota bacterium | reverse complement strand
GCACGACGACCCGGCGGATCGCGACGATCGGATCGAGCACCGATCCCTCGGTGTCGGTCAGCGTCGCGCGATACATCGCGATCGGATCGATCGGCGATCGCCCGCGGCCGATGAAGGCGACGCGGGACGTCTCGAACGAGGCCTCGCCCGCCGTGGTCCCTTGCACGGTCGCCAGGTGGATCATCCACGGCGGGTGCTCCGCGCCCGAGCGGGGCCTGCGCGTGCACACGATCGCGTGGTGATCGCGGAGGATCTCCGTCTGGACGAACAGGTTCGAGAACGCGGGGTGCGCCGCATCGGCTGCGGCTGGTGCGATCACGACCTCGGCGTAGCTGGTGAGCTCGATCGTCCGCGTCGTCTTGCTGCGATTGGTGAACGACACGCGCCGCAGCTCGACGTCGTCCTCGGGCGAGATGCTGATCTCGACGTGGGTCTCGATGCCGTGATCGCGGCGGCGGAACTCCGCTCGTCCCGACGAGAAGATCGCCTCGTAGCCGGTGCCCCGGACGAGCGTCGGCTGATGGGCCACCGACCAGCACGTGCCGGTGGAGACATCGCGGACGTAGCCGAACGCCCCCCAGGCGTCGCGCGTCGCGTCCTCGTGCCACCGCGTGACCGCGAGGTCGCGCCACCGGCTATAGCCGCCACCCGCGTTCGTGATCGCGACGTGATAGCGTCCGTTCGACAGCAGCTGGACCTCGGGCGCGGCCGTGTTCGGCGTCGTGAACACGCGCAGCTCGCCGTCGTCGCTGGTCGAGGGCGACATCGCCGAGGCCTCGGCGGGATGCGGGAACACCGCTCCACCACGCCGGATGCGCTCCTGGAGCAGGAGCTCGGTCGCGTGGAAGCTGGGGGCCGCGGTGAACCGGCGTTGCATCGGACGATCGAGGACCGCGTAGACGATCGCGAGCAGCGTCATGCCCTGGTGGTGCGCCATGTACGACTTGATGACGACCGGATCTCCGGACACGCGCGTGGTCGTGTAGTCGATGGCCTCGTGGAAGCCGCACGCCCCGAGCGGCGCGACGCCGGCGAGGCGACGCAGGTTCGCGCACGCCGCGGCGGGCGCGATCACGAGCGCGAGCGCGGTCGCGTACGGCGCGATCACGAGGTCCTCGCCGAGCCCACGCTTGAAGCCGAGGCCGGGGACGCCGAACGCGCGGTACTGATAGTCGAGCTGCACGTCGAGCTTGGCGTAGCCCGACTCGGAGACGCCCCACGGGACGCCGCGCTCGCGGCCGTACGCGATCTGATGCGCGACGACCGCGTGGCACGTCTCGTCGAGCAGCGTGCCGGGATACGTCGGCATCACGAGGTTCGGCATCAGGTACTCGAACATCGACCCGCTCCACGACAGCAGCGCCGGCTTGCCGCGGGTGGTCGTCAGCTGGCGTCCGAGGCTGAACCAGTGCTCCTGCGGCAGCTTGTCGTGCGCGATCGCGACGAAGCTCGCGAGCCGCGCCTCCGACGCGAGCAGGTCGTAGCAGCTCGCGTCGAGCCGACGATCCGCGACGTTGTAGCCGATCGACAGCAGGTGTCGCTGCCGATCGTAGAGCAGCGTGTAGTCGAGGTCGGCGAGCTCGCGACAGCGCCGCGCGAGCCGCCGCACCTCGTCGAGCCGCGCGCTCGCCACCGCGGCGACCTCCGGATCGTCCAGCGCCGCGGCCTGCGCCAGGGTCGCCTCGCCGGTCCTCGCCGGCGCGAACAGCACCAGCTCCGCGTGGAGGGCCGCGACGTGGGCCGCGAACGTGCGCGCCCACCAGCTCGGCTCGACCTCGCCGTGCGCGTCGACGATCCGCACGAGGGTGGTCGCGATCGGCGCGAGGCCCGACAGCGTCGCGAACGCCTCGGCGGTCGTGCGGGTCGGCGCGCGCAGCACGTCGCGCGCGCGGACGAGCTCGCGCCCGACCTCCGGCCAGGAGGCGGTGAGCGTCGCGAGGATCTCGAGCGCGTCGACGAGCCCGGTCGTCGTCGGACACGTGGGCCGATCGCCGAGCTCCTCGAGACCCGCGGCGAGCGTCAGCAGGTGCCCCGCGAGGTTGCCGCTGTCGACCGTCGAGATGTACATCGGCCGCAGCGGCTCGAGCGTCCGCGTGTCGTACCAGTTATAGAGATGGCCGCGCTCGCGCTGCATCCGATCGATCGTCGCGATCGTGCGGGCCGTGCGCGCGAGGAGCTCGCTCGCGGTCAGGTAGCCGAGGTCGTACGCGGCGAGGCTGCCGAGCAGCGAGAGGCCGATGTTCGTCGGCGAGGTCCGATGCGCGACGCCCCGCGGTGGGTCTTCCTGCACGTTGTCGGGCGGCAGGTAGTTGTCCTCCGCGGTCACGTAGGTCTCGAAGTACCGCCACGTCCGACGCGCGATCGTGCGGAGGTACGTCCGGTCCGCCGGCGCGAGGCGCTCGTCCCGCGACGTGATCGGCTGGACCAACCACCACGACCACGCGGGCGAGACCGCCCACAGCAGCAGGATCGGAGCCGCCGCGACGAGCGCGTCGACGGGCAGCCCCACGATCGCGAGCACCACGATCACCGGCCCGATCCACATCTCGTGGAGCGACGCGCGGAGGTCCGCGGCGTGAGCGCGCTGGACCGCGCGGGCCGTGCGCCACTGCAGCAGGTTCTTGCCGGTGATGTGGACGCGCACGAGCGCGCGCGCGAGCGCGTCGAGCGCCTGGATCGCGTCGTACGGTAGGCACGCGAGCCCGAAGGCGTCGCGGGCGAGTTGCAGGACGAGCCCGCCCACGACCTCGCGCACGTGGACGAGCCACGGCTGCTCGCTCGAGCGGCGCGCGAGTGCGCCGAGGGTCGCGATCACCCGCGGCGCGAGCGCGAGGACGATCACGGCGAGCGTCGCGAACCACGCCGCGCCCTGCAGCCACCCGAGCCCGAGCAGGGTGACGAGCGCGACGGGCAGCAGGCTGCGGCGGAGGTTGTCGACGATCTTCCACTGCGAGAGCCGGGAGATCGGATTGCGCTCGCGCGCGGCACGGCCCGGACACGTCGACCGCAACCACCCCATGATCTGCCAGTCGCCGCAACCGATGTCCAGAATCGTTGTGATCGTCGGCGATTGCTGGATCAGATGATTTAGAAACTCAATGTATTCCCGATTCACTTCCACTGCAGAA
>JAPLLF010000247.1:3290-5977 GCA_026387715.1 Pseudomonadota bacterium | reverse complement strand
GCGGCGAGGGCGGCGGCGAGCGCCTCTCGCGCGCGCGCCACGGTGGCCGCCTCGGCGCGCAGCTCGTCGGCCTCACGCCGGAGCGAGGCGGCGTCGACGTCGGGGAACGGCACCTTGGCGAGCTGGCTCGTGAACAGCTCGATCACGGCGCGGATCTCGGGCGGGACGGGGTCATCGACGACGACCGACGACAGGGCGGGGACCAGGGTGATCGGGGACATCGATGGCGTCGGCATGAACACATGTTCAGTACCGGATGCTGCGAACTGGGTCAACTCTTCGTCACTGCGCCGACGATGACCACCGCTGGATCGAGGACGTGCCGGGTGCGTTCAGGCCCCGCTGGCGTCGGCGCGATCGCCATGATCCCCGGCGACGGCCGGCCCCAGAGTTTTCTGTTTTCTTTCCGGAGGCCGCAACTCGCGCTCGACGCGGTGCCGCAGCGCTCGCGCTCGACGCTCGTGCTCGTGCTCGTGCTCGTGCTCGGCGTTGGACTCGGACTCGGACTCGGACTCGGATTCGGCGTCGGGCGTCGGGCTCGGGCTCGGGCGTCGGGCTCGGGCTCTGCCAGCGCTTCTGCTTCCGCTTCGCGGAAGCGGAAGCGCTAGACCTTCCAGATCGTCTTGGCGTACTCGCGGACCGCGCGATCGGAGGAGAACTGGCCGCAGCGGGCGACGTTGAGGATCGAGCTGCGCACCCACGCGCGCTGATCGCGCCAGTCGACGTCGACGCGGTGCTGGCACTCGACGTAGGCGCGGAAGTCGGCGAGCACGAGGAACGGATCGCGCTCCTGGAGCTGGCGCACGAGCGGCGTGAACAGGTGCGGATCGCCGCCGGAGATCTCGCCGGTCTCGAGCAACGCGAGCACGTTGCGAAGCTCGGGATCGCGGACGATCTCGATGCGTGGGTCGTAGCCCTCGGCCTTGCGGGCGGTGACCTCCTCGGCGGTGAGCCCGAACAGGAAGAAGTTCTCCTCGCCGACGGCGTCGCGGATCTCGACGTTCGCGCCGTCGAGCGTGCCGATGGTGAGGGCGCCGTTGAGCGCGAACTTCATGTTGCCGGTGCCCGAGGCCTCCATGCCGGCGGTCGAGATCTGCTCGCTGAGGTCGGCGGCCGGATAGATCCGCTGCGCGACCTTCACCGTGAAGTCGGGGACGAACACGATCTGCAGGCGATCGCAGGCGACGGGATGCTCGGCGATCGCGTGCGCGAGCCCGTGGGCGAGCCGGATGATGAGCTTGGCGGCGACGTACGACGGGGCGGCCTTGCCGGCGAAGATGAACGTGCGCGCGACGCCGTCGTCGAGGCCGTTGCGCAGGCGCTCGAACAGCGCGACGCAGTGCAGGAGGTTCAGGTGCTGCCGCTTGTACTCGTGGATGCGCTTGCACTGTGCGTCGTAGAGCGACGTGGGATCGACGACGTGCCCGCCGCTGACCTGGAGCCAGGTCGCGAGGTCGGCCTTGTTCTGCGCCTTGACGGCGCGCCACTGGTCGACGAACGCGGCGTCGTCGGCGAACTTCTCCAGCCCGCGGAGCTGCTCGAGGTCGCGCAGCCAGCCCTCGCCGATCGCGTCGGTGATGAGCGTCGACAGGTTCGGGTTCGCGAGCCGCATGAAGCGCCGCGGGGTGACGCCGTTGGTCACGTTCGTGAACTTCTCGGGCCACATCTCGGCGAAGTCGCGGAGCACGGTCTCGCGCAGGAGCCGGCTGTGGAGGACGGCGACGCCGTTGACGTGGTGGCTGGCGACCGTCGCGAGGTGGGCCATGCGCACGTACTTCTCGCCGTCCTCGCCGATCAACGACATCCGCGCGATCCGCTCCTCGTCGCCGGGGAACTTCGCGCGGACCTCGTCGAGGAAGCGGCGGTTGATCTCGTAGATGATCTCGAGGTGACGCGGCAGCACCGCCGCGAACAGCGGCAGGGGCCAGGTCTCGAGCGCCTCGGGCAACAGCGTGTGGTTGGTGTACGCGAGCGAGCGCGTCACCAGCTCCCACGCCTGGTGCCATCCGAGGTGGTGGACGTCGACGAGCAGCCGCATCAGCTCGACGACGGCGAGCGCGGGGTGCGTGTCGTTGAGCTGGATCGCGAACTGATCGGCGAACTCGGTGATCGCGCCGCGCATCAGCAGGAGGCGGATGCAATCGGCCAGCGCGCACGCCACGAAGAAGTACTGCTGCTCGAGTCGGAGCTGCTTGCCCGCGGGGCTCGAGTCGTTCGGGTACAGGATCTTCGTGAGGTTCTCGCTGCGGATCTTCTCGTCGACCGCGCGCCAGTACTCGCCGACCTGGAACGCATCGAGATCGAGCTCCTCGTCGGCGACGGCGCTCCACAGCCGCAGGAAGTTCGTCGTCCTGGTGCCGTGGCCGGCGACCGGCACGTCCCACGGCACGCCGCGCACGACGCGCGCCGGGATCCAGCGGACCGACAGGTGGCCGTCGTTGCCGCGGAGGTGCTCGACATGACCGCCGAAGCCGACGCGGTGATCGATGTCGTACCGGCGGACCTCCCACGGGTTGCCGGCGCGCAGCCAGCGATCGGTGCGCTCGAGCTGCCAGCCGTCGCGGATGACCTGATCGAAGATGCCGAACTCGTAGCGGAGGCCGTGGCCGACCGCCGGATAGTCGAGCGTCGCGAGCGAGTCCATGTAGCAGGCCGCGAGCCGTCCGAGCCCACCGTTGCCCAGGCCG
>JAPLLF010000247.1:0-3253 GCA_026387715.1 Pseudomonadota bacterium | reverse complement strand
GTCGTCGATCAGCTCGTCGAGCGTGAGCCCCAGCGGGGCGATCGCGACGCGAGCGGCCTCCTCGAGGCCGAGCGTCATCAGGTTCGCGCCGAGCTGCGGGCCGATCAGGTACTCGGCCGACAGGTAGATCACCGTCCGGCGCTTGCCCTCGAGGTGGGCGCGCGCGGAGTCGACCCAGCGGTGCAGCAGCCGATCGCGCACGACGTACGACAGCGCGAGGTAGTGATCGTTGACGGTCGCGACCTCGGGGAACTTCGCGAGCTCGCACGCGAGCTTCTCGAGGTGCTGGGTCGCCAGCTCGTTCGAGAGCGTCTCGTCCACGGTCGACGCGCGAGGCTGGCTACGTTGCGTCACGTCGTGAAGATCCCGTCACTTCGTGAGGACGAGGTACGCGAGCACCCCGATCGCCGCGACGAGGACGCCGATCAGCACGAACACCAACGCGTTCGATTTCGGCAGCTGCTGGGCGGGCGGCGGCGGCGCCGCGCCGAGCGCGAAGTTGCCGCTCATCGACATGCCGGCGCTCATCGCGCCGGGCGGACGGCTGCCGCCGACCTTGGGCGGCCCGATCTGCGGACGACTGCCGTTGTTGCCTGCCTTCGCGATCGGCCCGCTGTTCATGCCGACGCCCGACGGCGTCCCGCTCGAGCGGCCCTGGATCGACGGCAGCGACGGCACGCTCGGCTTGCCCGCGGCGTTGGCCATGCTCGGTTGGCTCTGGCGCGAGCGGACCTTGTTGCGTGCCTCGGCCGCGGTGTTCGGCTCGGAGCCGCGCCCGAGCTCCTTCATCGCGCTGTTGATCTTCTCGCCCTCGGCCAGCTTCCGCTGGTTCGACAGGAACGCGAAGTACGAGTCCGGCATGTCGTCGAAGTCCATGACGAGGTCGCACTCGTCGCACCGACACGTCGGGGGCTCGTGCGGCGGTGGCCCCATGTCCTGGGTCTCGACGAGCAGGACCTTCTCCTCGTCGCACTCGGGACAGAAGTACGGGACGTAGAAGCTCTTGACGACGCCGGAGCCGGTGAAGTTATTGACGAGGTTGATCTGCGCCACGATCGCGGGCGAGCACTCGATCAGGACCGAGCGAGTGCCGCTGGTCTCGAGCTTCGACAGCCAGTTCACCCAGTCGCGCACGCCGCACGAGTTGATGCGCTCGATCTCGCCGAGGTCGATGACCGCGGTGCCCGTCGGGATCTTCTCGACGAGCTCCTGCAGCTCGTTGTCCTCGTCGATGACGCCGCCGAGCTTCACGTAGCTCACGTCGCCACGGTGCTGGATCGTGGATTGGAACTTTTGGCTCATCGTGGAGGGACCATCACCGTGTAATCAGAGTAGGGATCATTACACCACCTACGCTCGCCAGGCACTTCACCCGGGAAGGTACCAGCAGACGTACATGTCAGGTCGTGAGCGTGTCGCGCAGCTGCTGATACGCGTCCGACAGGAAGAACCGCACGAGATCGGGCCCGCCGAGCACGGCGCCGAGCGCGACCGAGGCTTCGTGGGTCGCGAGCCGTTCGCCCGAGAGCCGCGCGACCATCTGGATCGCCGCCGCGAAGTCGTCGCACGCGAGCAGCCCGCCACGCTTGGCCGCCTCGACCATGCCGCCGATCCAGCGATCGGGATCGATGTCGCGCGCGCCCGCGTGACGCTCGAGCACCTTGGCCGCGCGGCCGGTCGCGTGATCGGCGAGCTCGGCGGCTGGCCCGGTGTGGTGGTCGTCGATCGAGATCAGCGCGCGGAGGAGCTGGACGAGCTCTCGGCGCTGGCGCGAGCCGAGCTGCAGCACGAGCGCGTAGCCGCCGCGGATGGCCTCGAACGCGTAGCCGAACAAGAACCGCAGCCCGGCGTCGGATTCGTCGACGAGATCGCGATCGAGCACGAGCAGCCGGCGCGGGAACGCGGTCACCGCGGCGAGGCCGGGGACCTTGTTGCCGACGAACAGATCGACGTCGACCTGGTAGAGCGCCGCCACCTCGCCGGCGAGCCCGGCGAGCCGCGCGAGCCGCGGATCGGGGTCGCCCTGGACCGGGTGGAGATCGACGCCGAGCGACGGCGGTGAGATCAGCTTGGAGACGTCCTCGGCGAAGGCGTCGAACACCTCGCCGAGCGGATCGCGGACGGCGGCGGTGATCAGCAGCCGCCGGCGGTCGTCGTCGACGAGCACCTGCTGGAGGGGGACCGCCGCGCGCATCGCGCGGAGGCGCAGCATGGTCGATCGATCGGCGTCCTCCGCGAACCCGAGCAGGTCGAGCGCGATCAGCACGCGGGTCGCGCGCTCGACGTCGCCGGTGCGACTGAAGAACGACGCGAGCATGCGATACGCCGGGGCGTTATGGATGTCGCGCTCGAGCACCTTGCGGAGCTCGCCGATGGCGCGCTGCGGATCGTCGATCGCGTAGATCTCGGCGAGCGCGACGCGATCGCTCGCGCTGTCGGGCTCGACGTTGAGGATGCCGCGGTAGGCCTCGATCGCCGCGGGGCGATCGCCCGACGCGAGCAGGATGCGCGCGAGCCCGCGCTGCAGCGGCACGGCCGCGACCGACCCCCCTTGCTCCATCGCGGCGTGCGCGGCGTCGATGAGCAGCGTCTCGGCCTGCCGCTGATCGCCGGCATCGGCGGCGCGCCGCGCGAGCACGAGCGCGGGTGGCGCGTAGCCGGGGTCGTACTCGATCGCGCGGCGATACTGCGGCGCGGCCGTGCGCGCATCGCCCGCCGCGTCGAGGATCCGGCCCTTGTAGTAGTAGTAGCGCGCGAGCGCGGCGGCCGACAGCGGCTGGCCGGGCGCGGTCGCGAGCTCGATGACGCGATCGATCGCGGTGCGCGCGTCGGGATACTTCGCGGTGAGGAACAGCTGCTGGGCGAGCAGGTAGTACGCGTCCTGGTGGCCGGGTTCGAGCCGGATCACGTCGCGCAACACCGCGATCGCGCGGGTCGGCTCGAGCTCGTAGTCGCCGTGGATCACGGCTTGCCGCATGCGCGCGGCGAGCCGATCGGCGGGCAGCGCCTGCTCGGACGTCGCGTACTGCTCGAGCGCAGCGACCGCCTGGGGCCAGTGCCGCATGTCGACGTGGAACTGCACGACCGCCGACACGATCGCGAGCTCCGCGGGCGCGAGCGCGTTCGCCTCGCCGTACAGCGTCGCGGCGGTATCGAGATCGCCCTCGCGCTCGAGCAGCGCGGCGCGGCCGACGTGCACGCGCGCGAGCAGCAGCTGGGCGTCGTCGCGCTTCTTGTAGAGCTTGTCGAGCTC
>JAPLLF010000107.1 GCA_026387715.1 Pseudomonadota bacterium | reverse complement strand
GCGATCGCGTTGACGCTCGTCGCCGCCGGCTGTGGTGAGGACGAGGGGGGCGGCACCAAGCCGACGGCACCCGGCGCCGCCGGTCCGGCCGTGCTCGCCGCGGCCGCGGGCTCCGCGGGCCCCACGCTGGTGCCGGCCGAGCACGTCGAGGATCGCGTGGTGTGCCCGGTGCCGAAGAAGGTCGAGGATCTGCCGTCCAACGAGGATCGCTGCGAGCCGACGGCGCCGATCCCGTGCAAGGACAAGGCGAAGCCGTACTGCCTCGCGGTGCCGGTCGCGCAGAACGCGGCCTACTGCTTCTCGTGCATCGAGCGCGACAACATTCGCTACGCGTTCAAGGACCGCGACTTCGCGCCGGAGACCAACCGCGATCCGTTCCAGTCGTTCGTGCTCTCGCCGGTGACGGTCGGCCCGGACAAGCCGACGGTCGACACGAGCACGCAGGTGAAGTGCAACGACACCAACTCGTTCATGCCGAGCTACTCGTATCTCGACCTCAAGCTCGTCGGCATCGTGACGCAGGGGACGCTCCGCAAGGGGCTGATCACCGGCGGCCGGTCGAGCGCGATCGTCAAGCGCAACGACTGCGTCGGCAAGGAGAAGGCGCTCGTGAAGGAGGTCGGTGACGGCTACGCCACCTTCGTCAGCCAGCCCGAGCCGGGCGTCGCGGGCGCGCGCGCCGTCGAGTACACGATCCTCCTGCGTCCGAACACGCTCGCGCTCAACGCGCCCGAGTCGCCGCCCAGCGATCGCGTCGATCGCGCCCCGACGAACGTGCCGTCGCCGACGAGCGTGCCGTCGCCGAACGCGAAGCCGGACAAGCCGGAGAAGCCGGCGAGGGTCGAGATGCCGGTGCCGCGCATGATCCCGAGCCCGACGCCCGTCGACCCGCCGCAGACGCTCAAGCCGTAGCCGCCCAGCAGGTTCGACGACGCTCGGTGCGTCGACGTCCTTGGATGGTGGCGAGCATCGTCGCCCGTTTTCGAGGTGACTCCCGCAGGACCCTTGAGTCCTCGAGGTGTGGGTCCTGCGTCCTTCGCGGTGGGGATCGGGGGAACCCCCAATACAATCTCCGCCGAAAATTTGGGTTCTCGGCAAATGCGCGGGAAAATTTTTATCGCTCGAGAAACTCTCGAGGAGTGTACGCCTGATCACGCAGCCGAAACTCTGGATCTCCGCCATTCTCATCGCCGTCGCCCTGGGCGCGCCGACGAGTACACCGTCGGCGTACGCCGACCGTGCCGATCGAAGCGATCGCAACGATCGAAGGAACGAGATCCGTGCGGTCTCGTTCGACGATGAAGGAGGGATGACGCGCGTGCACGTACGCGGTGAGAAGACACCGACGTTCACCGTGTACAAGCTCGAGAAGCCGTCTCGCGTCGTCATCGACATCCCGCAAGCCCGGCTCGCGGAGTCGTTGCGCGGCCACGACACCGCGGCCACGTACACCCCAGGGACGTGGGCGGTGAGCACGATCGCGGCCCAGCAGCTCGACGATGGTGGGCAGGTGGTGCGCGTGATCATCACGCTCGCCCGGCCGGGCAGCTACGACGTCAAGACCGACGGCAACGAGCTCGTCATCATGGTCTCGGCGCGCGACACCGCGCCGAAGACCTCGAGCCCGGAGGCGCTCGCGCGGGCGCAGGCCGAG
>JAPLLF010000817.1 GCA_026387715.1 Pseudomonadota bacterium | reverse complement strand
AGACGGCCAGCCATTTCCGCATGAATTTGACCCTCATGGGCGAGCGTCGCTCTTACGCGGGGAAATGAGCATGTAGCCCGGGGGCTCTGCCCCCGGACCCCCGAGCGCAGCTCCGTTCGGCACACAAGTCACTCATCCGGCTTGTTTCTCGGCGATTCGTACGCGCTTCTATCGCATCGCCCTTTGGCGTAGAGCTCTAGGCCATGTCGTCGTTCTTGGACCCTTTCCAGCCTGGCGCCCTGGTCGATACGATTTGGGGCGACGCTGTTCTGCCCGATGCGCGGCTTCTTCCGCGACTGCGCAAAAGCGTGGCGATGCTGGTCGAGCGCCTCGATGCGCCCGCCGCGAGCGTTCCGCGAAAGCTCCTGATCGGGGCCCAGCGCTTCTGGAACAATGTGCGCGTGCCGCCCGCCAGCCTTCGCGATCCGATGATCGCGCATCAGACGGGGTTGCTCGTCGGCGTCCCCTCCCTCTTCGTCGCCCACGACACGATGGAGATCGACCTGACCGGCCGCTACCAGCCCGACGACGCGGGGCCCCTGCGCTCTTCGCACGCCTGTGGGCACCTGCTGCACTGGGCCCTGGCGATCGATCCGGAGACCCGCCGCCCGCTCGCCGCCGTGGCCTCCGAGGTGTGGACGCGGCCCATGACAACCCGCAAGGGCGACTCGGCCTCCCGGCCACCTGAAGAGCGCGAGAGCATCAAGTGGAAGCGCGAGATCGAGGCCAGCGTCAAAGCGCTCAAGCGGGCCAAGGTGCGCGCGGTGATCACGCACCTGCTCGATCGGGAGGGCGACACGCACGACAACCTCACCTTCGCCCGCGCGAAGGGCCACCGCATCATCACGCGTGCCGCCCAGGAGCACGTGATCGCCGAGGCGCCAGGCTCGCTCCGCAAGCTCCTCGAATCGTCCCAGGGCTGGGCGGGCGAGACGACCTGCGAGCGCGAGGTGCCGACCAAGGCGAGCGAGTCGGCCATGAAGGAGGCGCGCAAGGCCGGGCGCGCGGCGGTCGAATCGATCCGCCAGACGCTGAGGACGATGGGCGGCCATCGCGTCGCGACGCTGCGTGTGCGGTGGGCGCGGGTCACGTTTACGCCTGACGGGCACAAGAAGAAGTCGTTGCGACGCAAGCCCGTCCAGGTGTGGGTGGTGCACGTGCGCGAGCAGGACGTCCCGGCCTTCGTCGAGCCGTTGGAGTGGGTGCTGTTGACCACGGTGCCGGTGGCGACGAGCGACGAGGCGCTGTGGGTGATGGAGGGCTACCGGAGCCGCTGGCCGATCGAGCCCATGCACGCGGTCCTCAAAACAGGCCTGCAGGTCGAGGCGCACAGCGTGACGGACGTCGCGAGCACGCAGCGATTGCTCGCGGTGCTGCTGCCGTTGTCGCTGCATCTGGTGCGCTGGGCCTACGCATGGCGCGCCGACCCGAAGGCGCTCGCGCGAACGCAGGTTCCCGTGGAGGTGCTCGTCGCGCTCAAGTCGGCCTGCCGCTACTACGAACTCCCGCTGCCACGCCGCGAGTGGACGATCAAAGACGTCGTGCTGCGGCTGGCCGCACTCGGCGGCTACGAGCACCGTCCCGATCGGACGCCAGGGTGGTTGGTCCTATGGCGAGGCTGGCGAAGGCTGCTGGACTACTGGCGACTGGTGCACTTCGCACGAAACGCTTCGCCCGCAGATCTGCCCGACAAACCAGCACCCGGAGAGCCGAGAAAACGAGCGAGATCGTGAGATGTGTGCCGAACGGAGCC
>JAPLLF010000279.1 GCA_026387715.1 Pseudomonadota bacterium | reverse complement strand
CGGGGCGAGCCCGTCGAGCTACACGAGTTCGGCGACATCGGGGAGGCCGTCGCGTTCCTCGGCGACGCGCTGCGCAACCTGATGAACCGCGAGCCGACCGCGTAGTGCGCCGTCGTCGCGCGCCACCAGGAGCAGGCCGAGGCGTACTTCGACGGGCTCAAGCGCGCCGAGGTGCCGGCGCTGCGCCGCGTGCGCCGCGACGAGTTCAACTTCCAGCCGGGCGTCGACGTCACCGACATCACGCAGGTCAAGGGCCTCGAGTTCGACTACGTCGTCATGGTCGACGTCAACGCGTCGAGCTACCCCGACCAGCACTGGGCGCGCCACCTGCTGCACATCGGCGTCACCCGCGCCGCGCACCAGCTGTGGCTGGTGTCGACCTCCGAGCCCAGCGTGCTGATCCCGACCGCGCTGCGCGACGGCGGCCGCATGACGCTCGGCGCGTAGCCGCGTCGCGGCGTCGCGGCGGGACTAGGCCTGTCCCTGAATTCTGCGACGAGTAGTGCCCGTTGATTTCGATCAGTTGCGCCACGCATGCGCGCCGAAACGTGGCGGGTGGATCCGAGCTGGCTGCGAATCCGGGGGCTCGTGCTCGTCTCGTGCTCGTGCTCGATATCTCGACGCAACCGTTCCGTCGGGCGGCCGACAGCGTCGGCATGCTTGATGACGAGAAGCTCGATGTCTACCGATGCGCAACGCACGCGGTGAGGCGATGGAATTCCCGACGTCGTTCGGCTACTCAACGCCGCACCCGACGCCGACTCATCCATCGCAAGCAGCTCGTGGTCAGGATGGTCGAGATGCTGACGAAGATGTGCCGCTGAGCACGAGCACGAGCACGGGCGCCTCCCCCCACGCCGCGGATTTCAGGGACAGGCCCTAGCCGCGAGATGGCCAAGCCCGCAGCCGCGCTCGCACGTCCGTCCATGGGATTGCCGGCTCCGCGCCAGATTCGTGCGCAGCCCACCGCCGATCGAGCTCCGCCTGGAAGGCGGCCGCTGCCTCGGGCGAATCGTCGGACTGCGTGGGATCGAGGCTCGCCAGCAGCTCCTCTGCGACAGCCGCACGCTCTTCACGGAGCGCGAGCGCTTCGGCGATCACCTTGGCAGCGGCGGGCGTGGCCATGCTGGCAGGTTACCGCGGCCGCGCCGTTGCTTCATCAACCGCGGGCATGACCTCAGCTTCCACGCGTCACCACTGGTTCAGGTGGAGCGCGATCATCAGCTGCCAGTCACGCATGAGCCTGCCGTCGAAGCGCGCGCGCTGCCCGCGGAGCTCGGGGCCGAGCGTCCAGTCGTGGCCCTGAAGCTCGAGCAGGCCGACGGCCAGGCTCGCCATCGGCGACCACGCGATGACCTCGCTGCTTGTCGTCATCGTGGTGGTGAGGCGGTCGCGAACCGCGGCGCCGACGACGACCGTGAGGTAGACCGCGCGGACGTCGATGAACGACGCGAGCGGGATGGGCGAGGGGCGCGGTCGTGGCTCGAACGGTGTCCATCGAACTCCCGCGCCGAACGAGCCGAACTCCTCCAGGGTGTCGCTCGAGGTGTGGACGGACCCGAGGGAGTCGAGCTCCTCCACGAGATGAAGCCCGTGGGTGAGGCGCTGCCCGAGCTGGGCCCGCCACGTCTTCCACCTGTTGCCGATCCCGGAGCCGACCGAGAGGAACAGCCGAGGCGAGGTCTCAGGTGGCGCGGCCTCACGAGGCGAGGTCGCGGGCGCTTGCGGTTCGACGGGCTCGAGGGTGAATGGACCTGACGTGACCGCGTTCATGACGTCGACCATGACGCGCACGTCGCCAACGATCTGCACGGTCTCGGCGATG
>JAPLLF010000469.1 GCA_026387715.1 Pseudomonadota bacterium | reverse complement strand
ACCTCGGGCAGCGAGAGGCGTGGATCGTCGACATCGGCGGCGAGCTGCGCGAGCAGCGGCGGGACCGACGCGAGATCGCCGAGCATCGCGACCGCGCCCATGGCGACGACCCGCAGCTCGAAGGCCTGGGTCGGCTCGATCCGAAGGCGAACCTCGGGACCGAGCTCGACGACCTTGCCCCGGCCGATCGCCTCGATCACGACCGCGCGGAGCGACGCGGGCGCCGCCGGGGTCGCGAGCACCTCGCGCAGCGCCGCGACCATCAGCCGACGCATGGGCGACGTGGTGATCGCCGCCTCCGCGATCATCAGCCGACGCGCCGCGCGGTCGAGCTCGCCCTGCGCGAGCAGGCGATCGACGACCTCGTCGATCGGCAGCGTGAGGTCGACGATTGTCGCGGTCGCCGCGCCGGCCTGGCGACGATCGCGCGCGAACAACCACGCGACGTGGACGCGATCGTCATCGGCGAGCAGCTCGATCGGTGGCGCGGGGAGCGTCGCGTCGCGGATCACGGCGTGCATCGCGCGGTCGTAGTCGAGATCGCCGCTCCCGAGCACGCGCCCGATCGTCGCGTGCCCCGCGCGATCGATCGCGAGCTCGACGGTCGCGGTCCGCGTCGTGACGTTGAGCGGGTGGCTCGCCGGGAGGCGCGTGCGGCAGTCCTCGAGGTACTGCCCCCACGCGGGTTGCACCTGCGCCTGGATCGCCGCGAGATACGCGGCCCCGCGGGCGCGCGCATCGATGGACGCCGGCGGTGGCAAGGGCGCCGGCCGCATCGCGACCACCACCGGCGGTGGCGACGACGGCCGACAGCCGACCGAGAGGCCCGCGCCGGTCAGGATCGCGACGAGGGTGAGCTCACGTCGCATCGGGCGGCGCATCGGGCGGCGCATCCGGGACCCCGGCATCGGGGAGCGGCAGATCGTAGTTGATCGTCGGGTTGAACGTCCCGACGCCGACGAACGAGTCGTACTGCTGCTGGAAGCGCACGACGCCGCCCGCATCCTTGCCGACGATCGCGAACGTCGCCGGTCCGAACGGCAGCAGCTCGATGTAGTCGAACGTCGTCGCGCACGGTTGGGGGTCCGTGCCATCGACCCGTTGCCCGGCGTGCGTCGGCTTGGTGACGGGTTGCCCGCCGATCATCATCGTCAGCACCTGGGTGGTCACCGGCGGCGTCGCGGTCGTGCACGGCTGCCCGCCCCACTTGAGCTGGAAGAGGAACGTCCCGGTGTACGCGCGTTGCCACGCCGTGTACGGCACGTTGATCGTGACCTCGGTGTTCTTGCCCGCGGTCCCCGACGGGACGGTGCCCGTGGCGGGCTCCTTGACGAGCGTGAACCCGTTGACGTCGATCGGCGTGACCGTGACATCGAACGTGCCGGGATCGAGGCCGAGCAGCACGACCTGCTTGTCGTTACACTTGGCCTCCTGGGTGACGACGGCGTCCGGGTTGTTCGGATCGTCGGTCGGCTTCGCGACCACGCGCACGGTCTCGGCGCCGATCTCGTTGCACGAGTCGTCGTCGAACTTCCACTCGGGGTAGTGATTGAACGTCCACTTGACCGTGGTCGTCCCCTTGAGGTTGCACGCACTCCCGGTGCAGCCGTTGCCGTCGTCGCCGCACGACAGCGACGCGAACGGCAGCACCCCCACGCCGAGGAGGATCGCGAGCCAGGACCTCACGTCGACGCCTCGCGCACGTGCTGGCCGAGGTGGCGACGCACGGCGAAGTACGGCTCGCTGACCGCGAACGCGAGGAGGTCCCGCAGCCGATCCTTGACCGGCAGGCTCGACAGCGCCGTGCCCTCGGTCGCGATGGTCCGCGCCGCGGTCTCGAGATCGTTCGCGACGATGAGGCCGACGCGATTCGCCGTGAGATCCGTCGCGGTTCGCCACGACGAGATCAGGCCGTTGCCGACCCGCCCCGAGAGCTTCGACGACAGCTCGCCGACCTGCTCGAGGATCGGCGCCGGCACCTGCGTGCGCAGCTGGGACGCCAGCTTCTTCGCGTCGTCGCTGGTGAGCGACGTGAACGGCTGCCCGTCGTGCGCCGTGAGGCGTGCGCCCGACGCGAGCACCGAGGCGGCGAACGCGGACTCGAGCTTCGGCAGGGTGCCCAGCGCGAGGGTCACGAACCGCTCCGGACGGAGGTACGCCATCCGCTTGCCGACCTCGAACGCGAGCTCGCGCTCGTCGGTCTTGGC
>JAPLLF010000981.1 GCA_026387715.1 Pseudomonadota bacterium | reverse complement strand
TCGCCGCGCCGGCCGCCCATCCAGGACACTGACGAGCTCAGCGTCGGACGGCGAAGATCTTCATGGGCTTCTCCTTGCCCTTGAGCACCGCGTTCTGCAGGGACTCGAGCGCGAACCGCCCACCCAGCGCTTCCGCGGTGGCCTCGGAGACGAGGATCTGGCCGCCCGCCGCGATGCCGCACAGGCGCGCGCTGACGTTCACGGTGTCGCCGATGACGGTGTAGGACAGCGCCTTGGAGCTGCCGTCGTAGCCCGTGTTCAGCGCGCCGGTGTGGCTCCCGATGCCCGCGGCGAGCGGGGCCTCGCCGAGCGTGGCGCGGTGAGCGTTGAGCTGGTCGAGGACGTCGAGTTGCTCGACCGCGCATTGCACGCAGCGAACGGCGTCGTCGGCCTGGAGGGCGGGGGCGCCCCAGAACGCCATGATGCCGTCGCCCATGAACTTGTCGAGCGTGCCCTCGAACTTGAAGATGCACTCGACCATCAGCTCGAAGTATTCGTTCAGCAGCTCGACCATGTACTCGGCGGTGGTCGCCTCGCTCATGCGCGTGAACCCGCGCAAGTCGCTGTTGAACACGGTGGCCATCGGGACCCGGATGCCACCCTTCTTGATGTCGAGCTTGCCCGAGATCACCTGCTCGGCGACGTTGGGCGAGAGCAGGCGCGAGAACCGATCGCGCGTCATGATCTCCTGCTGCACCTTGAGCCCGAGCATGGTGTTCGAGATGAGCATCGCGACCTGATTGCCGACGGCCGTGAGTAGCTCGAGATCCTTGGCCTTGAACGAGGCGAGCCGTTCGGAGTCCAGCCACAGCGCGCCGATCACCTCCTTGTCGTGGAGCAGCGGGACGACGATCGCGCTGGTGATGCGGTTGAGGAACATCGACTTGCCACCGGAGCCGAAGTCCGAGCCGGCGTCGTGGGTCATGACGCCCGCGCGCTCCTTCATCACGTGCGCGAGGATCGTCGACGAGATGTTGATCGGCACGTTGGCGCCGTCGCGGCGACGGTGCGCGTGCGGCTTCAGGGTGCCGTCGGTCTCCTTGAGCAGGATCACGCCGCGATCGGCGTCCACGAACCGGAACAGCGCGACGAGGATCTTCGCCAGCAGCGTGTCGAGGTCGCGCTCGAGCCCGATCTCGCGCAACAGCTCCCACGTGATGCGCAGGCGCTCGTAGTCGAGGCGCAGCGCGGCGTTGTCGCGGATGGCCTCGTCGAACGGCGGGAACTCCTTGCTCTGCGCCGCCACCTGTTGCCCGATGGAGTGCGCCGCGTTGTTCACGCTGACGAGGTGCGTGTGCGGTGGCGTCTCGATCGCGGTGGCGGTGCGCTTCTTGACGACCCACGACGGCGCGCCGCCAGGGGCGCCGAGGGCAGGGTGGTGGACCACCCCGGGCGATGCCGGCAGCGGCGCGAAGTGGAACGGCGTGATCCCGTCGTCGAACTGGAGCGCGGTGTTGCCCAGGCGGATGTCGTCGCCGTGTCCCAGCACGCGCCAGCCCACGACCCGCTCGCCGTTGACGAACGTGCCGTTCAAGCTGCCGAGATCTCGCAGGATCATCTGCGGACCCTGCTGCTCGATGACGCAGTGTTCCTTGCTCACGATCGTGTCGAGGAGCTGGATCACGCTGTTGGGATGTCGCCCGACACCCTGTTGCGCCTGCAGCTCGATCGCATGCCTACCCTGGTCGGTGAAGTAGATGATGCGAGCCATGCCGGTCCAGGGTATCGCGCCTCTCCCCTTCAGGGGGACAACCCTGCGAGACTCGTGCGCCGCGAGATCTGGAAACGACGTGGAGATGTCAGCATGAAGACACCAGGTACACCCCGTCCCAACACGGCCACCGGGAAGACCACCAGGAAGGCCACCGGGAAGGCCACCGGGAAGGCCACGAAGGTCAGCAAGGCGACGAAGCCTGGACCAGGGCAGGCGGACACCACCGCCACGCACCTCATCGACCAGCGGATCCGCGACCTGGGTGGATGGCGAGGGGCAACGCTGGCGCGCATGCGCGCGTTGATCCTGGAAGCCGACCCCGAGATGACCGAGGAGTGGAAGTGGCGAGGGACCCCCGTCTGGTCGCACGACGGGATCGTGTGTACGGGGGAGGCGTACGCGAAGGTCGTGAAGCACACGTTCGCCCAGGGCGCCTCGCTCGCGGACCCATCGGGCCTGTTCAATGCGAGCCTGGAGGGCAACACGCGACGGGCGATCGATATCCCCGAAGGTGTGCTGGTCGACGCGGACGCGTTCAAGGCGCTCGTGAAGGCGGCCGTGGCCCGCAATGGCCAGCGAGCGAAGCCGCGTCGCGGGGGTTGAGGCCCTGGCTGGGGCACCTGTCGGCTCGAGCCGACACCTTGCAGGCTCGACCCTCGACCCTCGCGGCGGCGAGCGGGCTGCGGCGCTCCGGGAGGCGGATGACCCGGTGGCACGCCGGCTGCTCTAGCTCCGGTTCGTCCCCACAACCCGGAGCCCAGATGTCGAAGTCTCTCACCCGTGCCCTCGTCCTCGTCGCCGCGATCACCGTGCCGCTCACCGTGGCGTTCGCCCGTGAGCCCAAGACCAACGTCGGTCACCGCCACCCGAACCTCGACGCCGCGCAGAACCTCGCCGTGAAGGCGTTCGAGAAGGTCGAGGCCGCGCAGCGCGCGAACGAGTTCGATCTCGGCGGCCACGCCCAGCGCGCCAAGGAGGCGCTCAAGGTGGCGAGCGACGAGATGAAGGCCGCCGCCGAGTTCGCCAACAAGCACTGAATCTTCGATCGCGCGTGTCCCTCTCGAACCCTCTCGCACCCATTCACGAAGGAGTCTGTGATGATCAAGTCGACGTTGATGATGCTGGTCGTGGCCGCCACGACCTTGTGCGCGCTTCCCAGCTTTGCCGACACCCGCTGGGAGCAAGCGCATCCGCGCCGCGACCAGGTCAACGATCGGCTCGCGAACCAGCGCGACCGCGTCCACGCCGGCGTGCAGGCCGGGCAGCTGACGCGCGGCGAGGCTCGCCGGATCCGACGCGAGCACCGCGCGATCCGCGCCGAGGAGCGCGCGATGGCCGCCAGGCATGGGGGCCACCTCACGCGGGCCCAGCAAGGGCGGCTCGATCGCCAGGAGAACCGCGTCAGCCGGCAGATCGAACGCGAGCGCCGCGACGGCCGCTGACG
>JAPLLF010001131.1 GCA_026387715.1 Pseudomonadota bacterium | reverse complement strand
CAGCAGGCCGCCGAGGATCGCCACCAGGGCGACGCGCGTGAGCTCGAGCTCGAAGCCGAGGATCATGATCGCCGGCATCGTGACGCCGACGCCGAACGCGATCGACTCGCCGGCGGACCCCGCGGTCTGCACGATGTTGTTCTCGAGGATCGACCGGTTGCGGAACCCGAACTTCGACAGCGTGCGGAACAGCGCGATCGAGATCACCGCCACCGGGATCGAGGCGCTCACCGTGAGCCCGACCTTGAGCACCAGGTAGAGCGACGACGCGCCGAACACCATGCCGAGCAGCGTGCCGACGATCAGCGGGACGATCGTGAGCTCGGGCAGCTTCGAGCTCGCGGGGATGTAAGGTTTGAAGGCGCGCCGGGGTGTGGGGTCTTCGGGCGACTCGGACATGGGGCACAGGTGTACCGCTTCTCCTACTTCGGGTGCGTGATCACGACGTGGTTGTGATCGTGGACGTCGAGGTAGCCGAACCGAAACGGCATCGGGCCCGCCGGCTTCGCCCACAGCTTCTGCGACGCGACGTCCCCACGCAGGCCCGCCATCTTGGCGAGCACCGGGCCCTCGAACTGGCCGTAGGCCTCCTGCACGAGGCCGGTCGACGTCAGGTAGTTCGGCGCGAGCCCCGTCGAGTCGGCCACCATCCAGGCGAGGTGATCGATGAGGTAGCTGCGGAACCGCGCGAAGTCGTCGTACCACAGCAGGTAGCTCGCGCCCTTCACGCACACGGCGACCTTGCCCTTGCGCTCGAGGTGGCGGAGCACGCCGGGGTGCGCCTTCAAGTACGCGTCGCCGAGGTTCCAGCCGATGTGGCGATGGACGCGGATCGTCGGGTCGCCGATGGCGCGGTAGCGGATCTCGACGTTGGCGAACGACGGCGCGAACGCGGGCGGCTTCCACGAGCCGCTGAGCGACCGGGCGCGCGTCTGGTCGGCGTCGATCTCGGCCTGCTCGAGGTAGTGGATCGCGCCGTCGTCGTCGAGGCTGAAGTACCGCGCCGAGACCGGCTCGTAGCCGCCGGTCGACAGCCCGAGCAGGTGCGAGGACAGCTGCGCCGCGACCGCGCTCTGCTGCTGCGCCGACAGGTTGACGCTCAGGTTCGAGCCCACCCAGATCAGCGCGCCGATGTCGCGGCGAAACGCGACCAGCGCGCGGTCGAGTTCCGCCGGCGCGAGCGTGGCGATCTTGCGCGGATCGCCGGACTGCTCGAGCGAGAGCGTCGTGATCTCGGTCGCGTCCGGAAACGCGACGAGCGCCGACACGAGATCGCCGCCGCCGAAGGCGTAGACCACGGTCGACGGCAGCGTCGCGGGCTGGTGCGCGACGAACCACGCGCGCGCCTTCTGGAAGTAGGCGGTGCGGTACGCGTCCATGTGGAGGCGCAGCTCCTTGCAGTGGCGCGCGACGATCGGCTCGAGCTTCGCGGCGCGGGCCGGATCGCCGTGCGTGAGGAGCGCGGGGAGCGGGGCGTCGGGGTGGCCGCACGCGACGACGCGATACAGCACGTCGACGTCTGCGATGAAGTCGTAGCCGGGCTCGCGCGCCGGTGAGACGACCGACGCCGGCGGCGCGTCCGGCGGGTCCGGCGGCGCGTCCGGCATGATCGGCGCGATCGCGGTGTGTGGGGCGTTCGTGACGACCGGGGCGGTCGGGGCGGTCGGGGCGGTTGGGGCGGTGTGCTCGCCACAGGCCATCAAGACCATCACGAGGGAAACGGCGAGGCGCTGCACGCCTGCCATCCTATGCGGTTTCGCGGCGCCGCACCGTTGGCCGGATCAGCGCGGGCCCGCGAGGGCGCGCGCGGTCGATGCGCGGACGCCCGGGGCCGGCGTCACGCGCCGTGGACCGCGTACATGCCCGCCGGCATCCGCGCCGGCGTCACGATGATGCGCTGGATGAGCTGGGGCGCGCCGAGGTCGATGAGCGCGGTCGGGCGCGCACGGCTCAGCCATTGCTCGAGCCGGAACATCCGGCTCTTGCCGTTGACGTATTCGACGCGCACCCACCGCAGGTAGACGGTCCCGGTGGTCGCCTCGATGCGCAGCGTGCGGCAGGGCCCGGCGGTCGACGCGGGCACGATCCATTCGGTGCCGAAGCGGGTCGGGGTCGGCGTCGCGAGCATCACCCAGGCGCCCGCGCGACGTTGCGGGGCAGGTGGCCGGATGAGGCGCCCGTCGTACGGCACGCGCGTGCTGTATTCCTCTCGTGGTTGCGACATGGCCGGCGCGCTCGAGAGCGTCACGGCGGCCAACACCAGGGCGACGATGGGAACCTTCATGTTTCGTGGTGGTGCATCGGTCGTGCCTTGCCCTTGCGTACGCGGGACGGGCGTACCAAACATGCCTCCTCCCCCCATGCCGAAGTCCAAGGCTCCTCACGAAGCGCTGCTCCAGACGATCCGCGATGGTGTGATCGGGGACGACACCGTCCTCGACGGCCCCTATGGGCCCCGCCGGGTGACGTACACGGACTACACGGCGTCCGGGCGGTCGTTGACGTTCATCGAGGACTTCATCCGCGAGCACGTCATGCCGCTCTACGCGAACACCCATACGGAGACGTCCGGGACCGCCGCGCAGACGACCGCGTTTCGCGAGGATGCGCGCGGCATCATCCGCGACGCGGTCGGCGGCACCGTGGACGACCTCGTGATCTTCTGCGGCAGCGGCGCCACGGGCGCGATCCACCGGCTGATCGACGTGCTCAACATGCGCCTGCCAGCGGACCTCGACGCCCGCTACCGGCTACGCGAGCACATCCCCGCGCACGAGCGCCCGGTGGTGTTCGTCGGCCCCTTCGAGCACCACTCCAACGAGCTGCCGTGGCGCGAGTCGATCGCGGAGGTGATCACGATCTTCGAGGACACCGACGGGCAGGTCGATCTGGCGCACCTCGAGCGCGAGCTCGTGCGGGTGGCCGATCGCAAGGTGAAGATCGGGAGCTTCTCCGCGGCGTCCAACGTCACCGGGATCCTGTCGGACACGGCGGGGATCGCGACCGTGCTCCACAAGCACGGCGCGCTGGCGTTCTTCGACTACGCCGCGGCCGGTCCGTACCTGGCGGTCGACATGAACTTGGTCGGCGCCGGCCCCGATGGCCACCTCGCCTACAAGGACGCGGTGTTCATCTCGCCGCACAAGTTCATCGGCGGGCCGCAGACGCCGGGCGTGCTCGTCGCCAAGCGCGCGCTGTTCCAGAACACGGTGCCGTCGGTGCCGGGCGGCGGCACGGTGGCCTACGTCAACACCGAGGAGCACCGCTACCTGGCGGATCCGGTGCATCGCGAGGAGGGCGGGACCCCGGCGATCATGGAGTGCATCCGCGCGGGCCTGGTGTTCCAGCTCAAGGAGGCGGTCGGGGTGGACGTGATCCGCGGTCGGGACGACGACTTCGTGCGGCGCGCGATCACGACATGGATGCAGAACCCGAACCTCGGCGTGCTCGGCAACCCGAGCTCACCGCGCCTCTCGATCGTGTCGTTCGTGGTGAAGCACGGCGGGCGCTACCTCCATCACAACTTCGTGGTGTCGTTGCTCAACGATCTGTTCGGCATCCAGGCGCGCGGCGGGTGCTCGTGCGCGGGCCCCTACGGTCACCGCTTGCTGGGGATCGATCAGGCGACGTCCCACGAGTTCGATCAGGTGATGCTGGTCGGATGCGAGGGCATCAAGCCCGGCTGGATCCGCGTCAACTTCAACTACTTCATCTCCGAGACGATCTTCGACTTCATCGTGCGCGCCGTCGACGTGATCGCCACCCACGGCTGGAAGCTGCTGCCGGACTACGAGTTCGATCCGATGGCCGGGACCTGGCGGCACCGCTCGCGCCGGGCGCCGGCGATGATGAGCCTGCGCGACGTCTCGTACACGTGGGGACACCTGGAGTTTCCGTCGCGCGCGCAGACCGACACGCTCGGGGCGCTCGCGCGCCACCTCGCGGATGCGCAGACCATCCTCGAGGACGCGGGCAAGCGGTTCGAGACCCCGGTCGACCGCCCCGCGCCGTCGGTCGCCTACGAGCGGCTGCGCTGGTTCGTGCTGCCGTCGGAGGCGCAGGCGCAGCTGCTCCAGGATGCCCCGGCGCCGCCCGCCTCGACCCTGCGGTTCCAGACGGCGCTCGTCCTCCCGAAGTGATCGTCGCGGTCTAGAATTCTTCGCGGTCGAGCTCGATGGCCCGCTTCATCTCGTCAGCGGTGAGATATTGCTCTCGGCACGCGGTGACCAGCTTCCCGTCGGTCAAGATTTCCTGGAGACGCTGAAGCCAGCTGTCGAGGTTGGGATCGCGGTAGCGAAAGCGTCCCAGCGAGAACTCCATGATGCGGGCTGCGTTTCTGGCCGCGTATTCTTCCGGGGACATCGTCTGGAGCGGGAAGCGCTGACCCAGGTCGTTCTCCATCTCTGGAGAGGCGAGCGGACGCTTGTCGTTTGATGACGTCATGGCTTCCTGGCTGCGCTACTGCGGCGGCGGCGTCGCGAACATCACGCAGGTGTCGGGCGTCGCGTAGGCCGTGAACGCCTTGTCGACCGGCCAGGCGTAGCCGAACACCATGCACATCTCGTTGTCGCCGATGCCCTCGACGATCGTGCGGTCGAACGTGTTCTGCCACGTGCACGAGAACTTGATGCCCGACGACGCGGTGAGGTCGACCGGTGGATCGTAGTAGGCGAGCACGCCGTTGTCGGGATCGTAGCCGGGCGAGGCGAGCTACGTCGCCGTCGAACGGGCCGCCGACGTAGCTCGCGTCGAGCGCCGTCCCGAGCTTGTGCATGTGGGGGAGCAGCGAGACCACGTGCATCGGGTGCGTGCCGGGCAGGGTGCAGTCGGCCGTCACGGTCGTCGTCTGCTTCGGGGGCAGCGAGAAGTTCTGGTACATCCAGATGAACGCGCCGAGCTCGTGGACGAGCGTGCTCTCGTCGATCGTGAACCACTCGTACGACGGGTCGACCGTGAGGGGCACGTCGCTCGTGTTGAGGAAGTGCATGCGCGCCACGATCTCGTAGCTGTCGACCACCCGGTAACCCTCGCCGTCGCCGAACCGGTACCACTCGTCGCCCGTGATCTGCGTCGACGAGCCGAACAGCACGTTGCCACCCGCGATCACGTCGGTGCCCGGATCGCCGTTGTCGGGCGGGCAGGCGCGGATGCCCTCGCCGGTCTTCGGGCGGGTCGTGATGTTGCCGTGGTGCAGGCCGGGCTGGGTGTGCAGGACCGCGCCCCCGACGAGGTGCGACGGCCCGGTGACCGTCAGCGGAAAGATCCAGCACGGCTCGGTCTCCTCGCCGGGCGCGAGCTCGGTCGCGGGGATCTGGATCTGGAAGCCCCCGACGGTGTTCGCCGGAGGTTGGTGCGTCGGGGGCACGCCGACCGGTGGCTCGCCGATCGGCGGCGGCGGCACGCCGCAGGCGGTCAGGGCGAGCGCGACGACGATCCACGAGGAGCGCGACATCATCCTCGACGCTACTACGTAGGTGGGTGAGCGTCGACGTGATTGTGCCCCGGCTGCAAAGCTCACTCGGTATCCAGATCTGAAGTCCAGATCGGCGCGTCGACGTGCAGGGCACCGCGAACAAGTGCGACACTCGCGCCATGACTCGACTCCTCGCGCTCGTGTTGGTCGCCACGTCGGTCGCCACATCGGGGCTCGCCCTGGCCGACGACATCTCGGCGGATCCCAACGATGCCGGCAAGGTCACCGCGATCCACAAGGGCGTGTCGGAGATCGACCTCGGTGGGATCTTCGTCCTCAACTACGACAAGGCCGGCGACACCTCCAACACCCGGTTCGCGACGCTGGCGAGCGTCGGCTATCAGTACTTCGTCAACACCAACCTCTCGGTCGGCGGCAACGCGCTGGTCAACTACGATCGCCAGAGCTCCGCGGTCAGCGGCACCGCGTTCGGCGGCAGCCTGTTCGGCACCCTCCACGTGCGGCTCGGGTTCGGCGCGTTCTTTCGTCCGACGCTCGCGCTCGGCGCGCTGGTCGGCAGCCAGCAGGTCGACACCGGGCTCGGCGGCCTCGTCGTGAAGTCGAGCACGACGGCGTTCCTCACCCGGATCGCGATCCCGTTCGCGTACTTCGCGGGGCGGCGCGTCGTGATCCAGGCGGGCCCCGAGTTCGACATCTCGCTCAGTAACGTCAAGCGCGCTGGCGGGGGCTACTCGCAGTCGTACACCAGCGTCACCGGCGGGTTCTCGGTCGGCGCGGGCTACACGTTCTGACATGGCGAGGTCGTGCACGACGGTGCTCGCGGCGGTGATCCTGACGACAGGCTGCAGCGATCCTGCGCCGTGCGTCACCGCCGCCCACGTGGATGGCAGCTACACGCTGGCGCTCGACGGCGTGTGCCTCGACGGCGTGACCGCGTCCCACCTCGTCGACGGGGCGTGGCAGGCCGACGACACCGAGCTGCGCTGGGAGCCGCTGGCCTCCGGTGGGCTCGAGCTCACCCTCTCGGCGGGTGCGCCCGCGCGCGGCCTCGAGCTCGCGATCCCCACGCTCGACGTCGACCAGCTGCTCCAGCAGGGCTACCAGTCGTGGAGCTTCTCGGGGACGGTGTCCATCCCGCTGGCGGTCGCGCTCGATGCCGACGGCCGCGTGGCGATGAAGCCCGCGCGCACCGGCAACGTGCTCGACGAGGTGCGCGGCGTGTCGTTCCACGCCGCGGTGATGCGCAAGGGGGACACCGGCCGCGTGACGATCGTCGCCGCGCTGACCGCCGATCGCGCCGTGACCGGGATCGCCGCGACCCGCGAGGGCGACGCGCCCGCGCGGCTGTCCATCCTGTACGGCCCGCAGCGCGAGCTGCTGCCCATCGATCCAGGCGACGGTCGCGTGCACGGCGAGCGGCTGTTCATCGCGACCGCCGCCAGCCCCGAGGCCGCGCTCGCGCAGCTCTCGACCGAGCTCGTGCGCGCGCACGCGGCCGATGGCTTCACCTCGCAGCGCCCCCCGGGCGGCTGGTTCTCGTGGAACAGCATGTTCACCGACGTCGACGCGGCGAAGGTGCGCGGCGAGCTCGACGTCGTCCAGGCGAAGCTCCTGCCGGCGGGCCTCCCGCTGGTCGAGATCGACGACGGCTGGGAGGTGGCGTGGGGCGACTGGCGCGACAACGCCAAGTTCCCCGACGGGCTGCCCGCGCTCGCCGCCGAGATCCGCGCGCGCGGCCTCGTCGCCGGGGTGTGGCTCGCGCCGTTCCTCGTCGACGTGACCTCGCAGACCGCGGCCACCACGGATCCGTCGCTGTTCGTGCGCGGCGCCGACGGCGCGCCGCTCGTGCACCAGAGCTTCGGGAACCCCGGCAGCTTCTACGTGCTCGACGGCACCAACCCGGCGTCGATGGCGATCGTGACCGATCAGATCCAGCGGCTCGCCGCCGGCGGCTTCACGTTCTTCAAGCTCGACTTCCTGTACGCCGGCGCGCTCGCGGGCCAGCACGCGCACGAGGCCACCGGCGTGGAGGCGCTGCGCGCGGGGCTCGCGTTGATCCGCCAGGCCGCGGGCCCGGGCGCGATCATCAACGCGTGCGGCGCGCCGACCCTGCCGGTGGTCGGCCTCGCCGACTCGTTGCGCGTCGGTCCCGACACCGCGTTCGCCGCCGTCGACATCAACTTCAACATGGTCGGCGTGGCGGCGAGGAGCCTGGCCGCACGCCTCCACCTGTGGCCGGTGGTGTGGCCCGACGCCGATCAGACGCAGCTCCGGGCGCCGTTGACGCTCGATCAGGCGCGGGTGTCGGCGGCCGTCGCCGCGCTCGCGGGGGCGCCATATGCGCTCGGCGACGACCTCGCGACGCTCGATCCCGCGCGCTTCGACCTCGGGCTCGATCCCGCGATCGTCGACCTCGCGGGTGCCCCTGGACCGGCGACCCCCGACGGGATCATGGTCGCGCCGACCAACGCGATCGGGTTCAGCCCGCTGCTCGAGAACGGGCTCGTGACGCCGCCGCCCGCGACGTTCCACGCCGTCGGCAAGAGCGGCGTCGCCTACACGATCACGTTCGACTGGGATGCGCCGGCCGTGACGATCGCGCGCTGACGAGTAGCGCGCTCGTCGATCCGAGGGGCTAGAGTGGTGCGTGGACGGCCGGGCCTATGACGTCGTCGCGGAGGCGGTGGTCATCATCGATCTCGACGGCAACGTCCTTCTGTGGAACGGCGCGGCCGAGCGCTTGCTCGGCTGGCCTGCGGTCGACGTCATCGGTCGTGCGCTCGACGTGACCCAGACCCTCGGCGAAACCCGCTCGACACCCGCGTGCCAGCTGCGCCACCGCGACGGGGCGACGCTCGGGGTGTCGGTCGCCCAGGCGCCCTCCTTCGGGGATCGCGGCGCGCTTCAAGGCACGATCTACGCGATCAGCGCCCGCTCGGTGTTGCTCGCGCCGGTCACGGCGCTGCGCGTCGACGACGACGAGCTCCGGCAGATGATCCAGACGTCGCTGATCGAGCACGACGTTCGGCTCCGGCTCGCGCTCAACACCACGTTCGTCCGCGTCTTCACGCAGGACACCGACCTGCGCTACACCTCGGCGTTCGGCATCGGCGTCGACATCCGCGGCACGCTCCTCGGGCGGAGAGACGAGGAGCTGGTGCCACCCGACGAGGCCGCCCAGCTCACGGCGCTCAAGCGTCGGGTCCTGGAGACCGGGGTGCGCGCGCGACAAGTGCTCAGCCTCACGCTCCGCGGCGAGGTGCGCGACCTCGACCTCACGATCGACGTGGCCCGCGATCATGCGGGCGTGATCGTGGGGATCACGGGCGCCGCCTGGGACGTGACCGAGCAGCGGCGGTTGATCACGCGGCAGGAGGAGGTCGCGCGGCGCGCCGTGATCGAGGCCGCACCGGAGCCCTACTTCGTCGCGGATGCGCGTGGTCGCTACGTCGACGTGAACGCGGCGGCGTGTGCGTTGCTCGGCTACACGCGGGCGGAGCTCCTGACGATGGGCCTCGTCGATCTGATCTCGGAGCCGCTGGGGCTCGACCCGATCCCGCTCGACCGCGACTTGACGGAGGAGCGGCGCCTGCAACGCAAGACGGGCGAGTTCGTCGACGTCGAGCTCGCGACCAGGATCCTGGCCGACGGGCGACGACAGGGTGTCATGCGGGACATCACGCCGCGCAAGGAGGTCGAGCGGGCCCGCGCGCGCGCGCAGGAGCTGGAGCGACAGCACCTCGCCCGCCTCCAGGAGCTCGACGAGGCGACGCGCGTGATCTCGTCGATCGATGCGCTGACCGACGGGGTCGGGCGCGTGCTCCAGCGCGTCATCGATCAGGCCCGGCGGCTCGTGAACGCCGACTACGGCGTGATCGGTGGGCTCGACCACGCACCGCAGCAGAGCGGGCACCCCGTCGCCGCGGCCGATGCGGTGCTCGAGGTCCCGATGCTCCGCGACGGTCACCCGATCGGCCAGCTCCACCTCGCGAAGCGACCGGATCCCGACGGCTTCACGGCGGCGGACCACGGGATCGTCACCTTGCTCGCCGGGCACGCCGCGATCGCGATCGAGAACGCGCGCCTGCTGGACGAGCGGCAAGTCGCGGTGCGCACGCGCGAGGACGTGATCGCGATCGTCTCGCACGACCTGCGGAGCCCGCTCAACGCGATCGAGCTGCGCGCCAGTCTCCTGGCGCGGACGCAGACCGACCCGAGAGTGCTGGAGCACGCGCGTAACGTGCGCCGGTCGGTGTCGATGATGCAGCGGATGATCGGGGCGATGCTCGACGGCGCGCGACTCGAGCTCGGCATGCTGCAGCTCACCCTCGGGACCCACGATCTCGGCGAGATGATCGCGGAGGTGGTGGAGGTGTTCGCGCCGATCGCGACCGATCGCGACGTCCGGATCGAGCTCCGGAGTTCGACCCTGCCGCCGCAACGGTTCGATCGCGACCGCCTCCTCCACGTGGTGTTCAACCTCGTCGGCAACGCGGTGAAGTTCTCGCATGTGGGTGGCATCGTCGTGCTCGCCGTGGAGCTGCGCGATGGCGAGCTCGAGGTGACGGTGACGGACGAGGGGGTCGGTATCGCCCCGGAGGCGTTGCCGAGGGTGTTCGACCGCTACTTCACGACCGCGCGTGGCAACCAGGGGACCGGGCTCGGGCTGTTCATCGCCAGGGGCGTCGTCGAGGCTCATGGCGGTCGGATCTGGGTCGAGAGCACGCCAGGCCAGGGCAGCACCTTTCACTTCACGCTCCCACGCGCAGACGCGGCGATCGCGCCCTGAGCATCGCCACAGTGGGGCGCAAATGCGCGCCCGCTCGACGTCGCCAGCCTGGAAACGGCGCGGATCCCGCCGACGGGACGGCATCCTGCTTGCTGCATGGTCGTCCATGCAGCTCACGCCCGTCGGTGCTGTCGCGACCGCGCCCGACCACCTGGATATCGCCACCACCATCCGCCAGTTCATCCGTCGCGAGCTGGCGCCCGACTGCGCCGCCGCCGATCTCGGCGACCACGTCTCGCTCCTCGAGAGCGGCATCCTGGACTCGTACGGGATCATGACGCTGCTCGCGTTCATCGAATCGACCTTCCGGATCAGCATTAGGGTGGAGGAGATCGAGCCGGCGAACTTCGAATCCGTCGCGTCGATCTCGACGCTCGTCGACCGCATGCGCGCGCGCTGAGGCCACGCCCATGGACGCCTCGTTCACGTGCACCGAGCAGCAGGACCAGTGGCGGACCACGATCGTGGAGTTCGCCCGCGCCCAGCTCAACGCGGGGATCATCCAGCGCGACCACGAGGCCGTGTTCTCGCAAGCCCAGTGGCGCAAGTGCGCGGCGCTGGGGTTGTGCGGGCTGCCCTTTCCGGAGGTGTATGGCGGTGGCGACCTCGACTTCCTGTCCACCGTGCTGTCGGTCGAGGCGCTGGCCTATGCCTGTCACGACGCGGGCCTGGTACACGCGATCCTGACGCAGTTGCTGACCGGGATCTCGATCCGGATCTTCGGCAGCGACGAGCAGAAGCAGCGCTACCTGCCGCCGCTGTGCGACGGCACCAAGATCGTCGCGCAGGCGGCGACCGAGTCGGACTCGGGCTCCGACGTGTTCGCGATGCGGACCCGGGCCGAGCGTGGCGACGGCTACGTCTTGAACGGCAGCAAGTTCTTCATCTCCAACGGTCCCAACGCGGACTTCGTGCTCGTCCTGGCGGCGACCGCCGACACGGCGAAGCATCACTCGATGTTCATCGTCGAGCGAGCGTTCCCGGGGTTCCGCGCCGGCAAGCCGCTGATGAAGATGGGGCTCCGGACGTTGTTGAACTCGGAGCTCGTCTTCGAGGACTGCCACGTCCCGCTGGCGAACCTCGTGGGCAAGGAGCACCAGGGGAGCGTCATCTTCGGCGAGGCGATGGAGTGGGAGCGCATCCTGATCGCGGCCGCGCACCTCGGCACGATGCGGCGCGTCCACGAGAGCTGCACGGCGTACGCGAAGAGCCGACACCAGTTCGGGCAGGCGATCGGCAAGTTTCAGGCGGTCTCCACCAAGATCGCGCGGATGCAGATGAACGCCGAGCTGGCGCGGCTCATGGTCTACAAGGCCGCGAGCCTCAAGGACGCGGGTA
>JAPLLF010000071.1 GCA_026387715.1 Pseudomonadota bacterium | reverse complement strand
TGGCTGACGATCACCTGGGCTCCGGCTTCTCGGGCTTCTCCAGCTCGAGCGTCGACGTGTAGGAGCGGACCTCGGCCTCGACGGACAGCAGCCGATCCGACGGCTGCGCGCGCCCGGAGAGGACCTCGCCGAGCGCGGTCTCGTACGGCGTCCACACCGTGCGCATCGTCGGGTTCTTCGGCAGCGGGGTCGTGTGCGCGAGCTGCGCGCGGAATGCGCCGAGGATCGGATCCTTCGCGACGTCGGGGTCGTCGTAGGCCGCGCGGTTCGGCACGACCTGGCGCGCGCCCTTCGCGCGCTCGATCGCGGCCACGTCGCTCGTCAGCGCGTCCATCACCGCGAACGCCGCGTCCTTGTCCTTGGCGCGGACCGACATCATGATGCCGTCGGCGCCGACGAACGGCGCGGCGTACTTGCCGGTCGCGCTGACGATCGGCAGGGTCGTCACCTTGTACGGGACGCCCGGCGCGATCTCGGCGACGAACCACGGCCCGCTGACCGCGGTCGCCGCCTTGCCCTCGTTGAACAGGGACGCCACGAGCGGTCCCTTGGCGCGGTCGGGCGCGAGGTGTTGCGCGACGAGGTTGCGCGCGAACGTCATCGCCGCGGCCGCCTCGGGGGTCGCGATCGTGAGCGCGCCGTCGTCGGACATCACCGTCCCGCCATGGCCGAACAGCCACGGCGCGTGCCCGTAGAGGTCGACGTTCGGGTACGCGACCGCGTAGCCATCCCTGGCGCGCATCAGCGGGCCGAGAGCGACGAGGGCGTCGGTCGTCGTCGGGGGACCGTCGGGTAGCAGGTCGGTGCGATAGAACATCGCGAGCGACTTCATCGCGAGCGGCAGCCCGTAGAGCGAGCCCTTGTACGACATCGCGGTGAGCGCCTCGCTCGAGAACCGATCGGCCCGGGCGTCGTCCACCCAGAACTCGATCGGCTCGATCACGGCGGAGTCGGCCCAGTCGCCGATGCGGTCCTGCGGATAGATGAACAGGTCGGGGCCGTTGCCCCCGGGGATCGCGGACGTGATCTTGTTGGCGAACGCCGCGTAGGGAACCGCGACGAGCTCGACCTCTCGATCGGGGTGCGCGGTGTTCCAGCGCGCGGCCCCGGCGGCGAGCGCCTCGCGCTCCGCGCCGTTGTACGCGTGCCACAGCACGACCTTGTTCGGTTGCTCGCAGGCGGCGAGCGCCGTCGCGCAGATGATCGCCGCCGAGAACCCGACGAGCCGCTTCACAGGCGGGCCTCGCTGCCGTGATCGAACACGTGGATCGCCTTGGGATCGAGCCACACCTTCACCAGGTCGCCGACCTTGGGCGCCGCGCTCGCGCCGGTGCGTACGGTGAGCGCACCGGACGGCGAGTCGATGTGGAGGACGACCTCGGCGCCGAGGACCTCGCGCATGGCGACCGAGCCGCCGAGTTGCACGTGATCGGCGTGGGCCTCGAGGGTGAGCCGCTCGGGTCGGATCCCGATGACGATCTGGTTGGTCGCGTCCTTGGCGGGGCGTAACGAGCGCGATCCCTCGAGCGGAATCTCGAAGCCGACCCCGCGCGCGTGCTGGCGCTCGCCCGCCTGGGCGAGGTCCGCGGTGAGGAAGTTCATCGTCGGCGTGCCGAAGAAGCCCGCGACGAAGAGGTTGGCTGGTCGCTCGTAGATCTCGACGGGCGTGCCCTGCTGCTGGATCACGCCGTCCTTGAGGACGACGATCACGTCGGCGAGCGTCATCGCCTCGATCTGATCGTGGGTGACGTACATCGAGGTCGTGCGCGACTCAGCGTGGAGGCGCGCGATCTCGCGGCGCATGTCGCCGCGCAGCTTCGCGTCGAGGTTCGACAGC
>JAPLLF010000407.1 GCA_026387715.1 Pseudomonadota bacterium | reverse complement strand
TTGCGCACGGTCGCGACGAGGCCCGCGCGGATGGCGGCCTGGTCGTCGGGGTGCACGAACTCGAGCCCGAAGTGGCCGATCAGCTCGTCCGCGCGGAACCCGAGGATGCGTTCGCACGCCGGGCTCACGAAGCGCTCGACGCCCTCCTTGTCCATGATGAGCAGGATGTCGTTGAAGTTCTCGACCATCAGCCGGAGCCGACGATCGTCGACGGAGCTCGCGATCGTGGGGCGCGAGACGACGAGCAGCGCGGGTTCGTCTTGCCAGGTCACCCGGTGGACCACCGAGGCGAGCGTGACCGCGTGGTGCGAGGCGTCGTGGCAGCGGCAGACGATCGACCCGGAGCGCGTCGCCGGTGAGGCCAGGAACGCGGTCAGGGCCGCGTGCACGCCGGGGAGATCGTCGGCGACCACGCGATCGGCGCGGGAGGAAGCGAGCTCCGCGATGCCCAGCTGGAGCACGCGCTCGAACGATCCGTTGATCCAGCGGACCTCACCCGTCAGGCTCCAGACGTGGACGAGCTCCTCGACGGACGCGGCCACGGCGAGAAAGCTCGGATCAACTGCCATACGGGTCTGGATACCTCATGCGGTGCCGACGAGCGCGGCGAACGCGGTCAAAACCTCCTGATAGGAGCTCAGGATCGGGTCGATCGACGAGAGCGAGCCCGTCGCGGCCCCGCGCTCGACGTCCGCACACGCGCGCGCGAGCGCGGACGCGCCGACGTTGAGCGACATGCCATGAAGCCCATGGGCTGCCCGGCGGAGCGCGACCAGGTCCCGCGAGCGGGCCCCGATCTCGATGCTCGCGAGGTATTCCGGCGCATGCGCGCGAAACAGCGCGATCATCTGATCGAGCGCGACCTGCCGGTTGCCATCCAGCAGCTCGCGCAACATCTCGATGCGGGCGAGATCCAGCACGTGGCCCAGGCTCTTCGTCGCGGGCAGGTGGGTCGCTGGTGGCGGCGTGCTCTCGATCACGCGGCGGAGCTCGGCCGGTGACAGCGGCTTGATCACCACGTCGTCCATGCCGACCGCGAAGCATCGTCGGCGCTCGTCGATCATCACGCTCGCCGTACAGGCCACGATCGGGATCGCCCCGGTGGGCGCGGGCAACGCGCGGATGTGCGCGGTCGCCTGGAACCCATCGAGCACCGGCAGGTGACAGTCCATGAGCACGAGGTCGTAGCTCGTGCGGCGGACCGCCTCGATCGCCGCGGCGCCATCGCCGACCACCTCGACGTCGTGGCCGAGTTGCTCGATCATCAGGCGCGTCGTGCGCTGCCCGAGCGGATTATCTTCGACCACGAGCACGCGCCGGCGGGCAGCGATCGTCGGGGTCCCCGCCGGTGCCAGGGCGGGCTGGGTGCGAGTGCGGGACGTGTTCGGGGAGCCTGGTGCCGTCGCGCTGGTCGGCGCCAGGTCCACCGGCGCGCGCGCTAGTCGCAGCTCGACCGTGAAGGTGCTTCCGCTGCCCGGCGTGCTCGTCACCGCGATCGTCCCTCCCATGAGCGTCAACAGCCGCCGCGTGATCGAGAGCCCGAGGCCGGCGCCTCCGAACTTGCGCGTCGTCGAGCCGTCGGCCTGCGTGAACGGCTCGAACACGCGTTCGAGCTGATCGGCGTTGATCCCGATCCCCGTGTCGGACACCGCGACCGTGAGGGTCGCGGTGGTCGCGTCGGCGTCGACGCAGCGCACGCGGACCCGCACCTCGCCGCGCTGGGTGAACTTGACGGCGTTGCCGATCAGGTTGGTGAGGATCTGGCCGATGCGCACGTGATCGCCGATCAGGTCGCTGCGAAGCTCCGGCGCCAGCTCGACGGCGACCGGGAGGTTGCGGAGCGCCGCCGTGGCCTGGAGCGGTGACGCGACCGCGCGCACGAGCGCGACGAGGTCGAACGTCGCGAGCTCGATCGAGAGCTTGCCCGCGTCGATCCGCGACTCGTCCAGGAGGTCGTCGACGAGCCGTAGCAGCGTCCGTCCGGCGGTCTGGATGTCGTCGATGACCGCGCTGGCGGGCGGGCGGAGGTGCATGCCGTGGAGCACCGTGGACAACCCGATCACCGCGGACAGCGGCGTGCGGATCTCGTGGCTGACGTTGGCGAGGAACTCGGTCTTGGCCCGGACGCTCGCGAGCGCCGCGTCGCGCGCCGCGGCCAGCTCGGTGGTGGTCCGGAGGTGCGTGGTGAACTTGGTGAGGTTGGTCGCGATCTCGCCGAGCAGGTAGAGCAGGTCGTCGGAGCGCGGGATGGTCGTCGGGGCGACGAACGCGATCACGCCGACCACCCGGCCGCCGTCGATCACGGGCAACCCACACACCGGCACGACCGGCAGGACGCCGCTGTATCGGATCGTGGGCGGATCGATCGAGTCGGGCTGGGGATCCGGAATGATCCCGTCCGCGAGATTGTGGCCGGTGGGCAGCCACATCGGCTCGCCGGTGGCGAAGATCCCCGCGATCATCCCCCGCGACATGCCGAGCCTGAGGGCCGGGATCCGGTCGCGCTCGGGGAACACGATGTCGCAGATCAGGCGGTCCTCCTGCTGGCGCCACGCCGACGCCGACGTGCAGCCGAGCGTCTTGGCGAGCGAGGGCACCAGCACCTGCAGCGCGATCGCGAGCGACGGGCTGTCGGCGAACACGCGCGACGCCACGTAGAGCGTCGTGATCCGCTGGTGGGCTTCGCGCACCTCGCGGCGCTGCGCGGCGAGTCGCTCGGCCATCTCGCGCACCTCGGCCAGCGCGGACTGCTGGGCGTGCGAGAGGAACAGGAAGTCCACGATGGCGTCGTGGATCCCGAAGTCGTCGATCGTGATCCCGAGGTTCGACAGCTCGTCCGCGGTCGTGAGCCGCGGCGAGCCGAGGAACAGCAGCACGTCGGCGTCGTCGCGCACGATGATCTGCCCCTTGAGCACGAGCGCGTGGTGGTTCGCGGACAGCACGCAGAGGTCCTGGCAGCGGTCGCGCAGGACCTCGTAGGTCAGCGGCTCGCGTGGGCGATCGAGCACGCAGACGTCGAACAGCCGCGCTCCGATCGCGAGCTGGGGTAGGACCTTCGCCAGGCTCCGGCCGATCTGGGTCACCCGGAGGTCGCGATCGACCGCGACGTGAAACGGGAACACCCGATCGAGGTCTGACGGGCCCAGCCCCTCGCGGGTCATGGCGGGGACTGCGGTGTGGACACGCGGAGCACGAACTCGTCGTGGGGGTGGCCGTCGCCGCGGACGACCGTGTGCTCGATCGCGACCGGCGTCTGGAAGTGCTCGCCGAGCCCACGGATCAGCCCGACGACCATCGGCGCGAGCCCCTCGCGTGTCGAGCGGTAGATCAGGTGGAGCGTGCCGTCGGGGCGACGCGTGCAGGTGAACTCGGGGGGCTGGAAGGCGGGGAACGAATGCCCGACGCGCCCGTGCAACGCGTCGAGGTTGCCCAGCACCTCCTCGACCGAGCGCCCCGCGAGCTTGAACAGCTCGCCGTAGCCCTGCCGACCGGTGTAGAGCACCCAGTAGGCGCCGAACCGCTCGAGGACCTCCGCCGCGGGGACGCCGAGCTCCGCGCTCGCCGCCCCGACCAGGTCGTAGGTGATGCCGTCGGGATAGGCCTGCATCGTCGAGAACGATTCGGCGTCGAGCCCCCGCGTCTGGCAGATCCGCGACCACGTCGCGTCGCCGTACGTGCTCCGGATCAGGTCCTCGAGACCTCTGTTGACGAGTCCGTACATAGGTTCCTTAGAACTGGACGACGCGCAGGCTCGCGACGTCGAGCTTGAGCTCGGAGATCCGGCGGTACAGGGTCGCTCGTCCGATCTTGAGCAGGCGGGCCGCGCTGCTGACGTTGCCGTGGGTCGTGTTGAGCGCGCGCATGATGGCCGTGGTCTCGACCTCGGCCATCGACAGGTTCTCCTCGGGTGCGGGCCGCGGCGCGCGCGCAACCGCGACGGTGATCGGCTTGAGCGCCCGGAGATCGTTGGGCAGATCGGCGAGCCCGAGCTCGTCCCCCTCGCTGGACAGCATCGCGCGGTGGACCACGTTCTGGAGCTCGCGCACGTTGCCCGGCCAGTCGTGGCGCATGAGGGCCTCGAGCACGTCGGGGGACACGCGATGGGTGGCCAGGCCGGTCTCGCCGGCGATCCGGCTCATGAACGCCCCGACCAGCTGCGGGATGTCGTCGACGCGCTCGCGCAACGGCGGCACCGTGATCGGATAGATCACGAGGCGATAGTAGAGGTCCTCGCGAAACCGCCCGGCGCGGACCTCGTCCTCGAGATCGCGGTGGGTGGCGGACAGGATGCGGACGTCGATGTGGAGGTCCTGCGTGGAGCCCAGTCGGCGGACGGTGCGATCCTGCAGCGCGCGGAGCATGCTGCCCTGGGCCGCGGCGCTCATCTCGCCGAGCTCGTCGAGGAACAGCGTGCCGCGATCGGCCTGCTCGAAGCGACCGCGGTACACGGACGTCGCACCCGTGAAGGCCCCGCGCTCGTGTCCGAACAGCTCGGACTCCTGGAGCGAGACCGGGATCGACGCGCAGTTCACGGGCACGAACGGCGCGGCTTGCCGACTCGAGGCCTCGTGGATCGCGCGCGCGACCAGCTCCTTGCCGGTGCCTGTCTCACCGCGAATGCACACGGTGACCGGGCTGCCCGCGACGCGGGCGATCTGGCGCCGGAGGGTCTGCATCGGCGCGCTATCGCCGATCAGCATGCTGGTGTTGCGGTGGGCGAGCCGATCGGTCAGCTGCCGGACCCGCGCCGCGAGCATCCGCCGCTCGAGCGCGCGCGAGACGACCGTGCACAGCCGCGTCGGATCGACCAGCTTGACCAGGTAGTCGTACGCCCCGGCGCGCATCGCCGTGACGGCGGACTCGATCTCGCTATCCGCGGTGATGACGACGATGGGGAGCTCGGGGTCGCGGAGGTGCAGGTGGGCGAGCAGATCGAGCCCGGAGTCGGATCCGAGGCCGAGGTCGAGGCACACGACGCCGATCCCGCGCAGGTCAGCCGCGTGCAGGCTGCGCGCGTCGCCATGCGTGGAGGTCGAGTGACCAGCGCGCGAGAGGATCGCCGACAGCAGCAACCGCTGGGTCGGATCGTCGTCGATGATCGCGATCGTCGCTGGGTCGGGGTCGGTGGGCATGATCCTCTGGAAGTGTATCGTTCTGCGACGGTCGTGGTGTCTCGATCTGGAGCACCGCGGCTAGCGATGATGTGCGCTGCGCGCCGACATCTCCGTGATCCGGGTGGGTTGTCGGGTCGGGATCCGGACGCGAACCAGGCGGATCGCGGCGATCGGCTTGTTCACGGGCCACAGCAGCATCGAGATCGCGCGAGCGTGGGCGACGAGCGCGTCGACCAGCGGCGCCGACCCGAGCCAGGGCCCCGGGTCGACCAGGCACAACGTCCCGACGACGTGTCCGCGTGGAGACACCAGCGGCACGCCGATGTAGCTGCCGATCATCCCCGACGTGACGAGCGGGTGATCGGCGAACAGCGGATTTTCGAGGGCGTTCGGCACGATCAAGGGCTCGTGATGATCTGCTTCGACCACGTGACGACAGAATGAAGACGCGCGGGAGGTCCCGCGCTCTTCGAGGAGATCGCCCGACAGGCCATAGTGGGCCTTGAAGTACTGGCGGTCGCGCGTGACGAGCGAGATCAAGGCGATCGAGACGCCGAACTGCTGCGCGATCCCCGCGAGCAGGTGCTGGAGGAGCGTCGGCGGGGGCAGGTCGTCGACGAGCTCGGAGTGCTCGAGCTCGGCGAGCCGCGCGGCCTCGCGCGCGCGGTCGTTCGCCCGGTCGGTGGCCGTGTACCGCTCGACGGCGACGGGCGCGACCCGGCGGTGCTCGCGGAACACCTCCTCGAGCGCGTGAGCGAGGTGCTCGATCGACAGCGGCAGCGTCAGCACCGCGACGATGCCATACCGCTCGCGGTGTTCGAGCGCCTCGTCGCGGAGTGGTCGCATCGACGACATCACCACCGCCGGGACCCGGGTGGCCGGGGCCTGATAGCGCAGCGCCGCGAGCACGGCGAAGCCGTCGACGATCGGGAGCGACAGGTTGATGACCGCGACGGCGGGCAGGCCGTGCTCGGCGAACGCGACGATCGCTGCCTCGACGTCGCGCACGATCACGGGGTCGAAGCCGTGCGTCAACACGAGCGAGGCGACCGCCTCGGCGAGGCGGCTGTTGTGCTCCGCGATCAAGACGTACCCACGGGTGCGCCGCGGTCGGTGGTTCGTGGGGCCGTCGAGGTCGTCATGCGCCGAGGTCGTCATGGGAAGAGGTAAAGCAAGCGGGGTGCCGACGTCAGCGTCCCGAAGCGAGACGCGGCGAACGGCGCACCAGCCACGTCTTCGCGAGCGTCTCGATCC
>JAPLLF010001226.1 GCA_026387715.1 Pseudomonadota bacterium | reverse complement strand
GGGCGCCGTGGCGCTCGCACACCGCGAGCATCGCGGTCGGCTCGACGACGCGCACCTTCGCGTGGAACTCGAAGTAGCCGTGCGGATCGCGCGCCGGATCGACGATCGGCCCCGGCTCGGCGCCGAGCAGCGCCTCGAGCTTCACGCGCACCACCGGGAACCCCGCCGCGTCGAGCCGCGCCGCCAGCGCGAGGACCTCGGCCGCGACGTCGGCGAGCGCGCCGCGGTGGTGCGTCGACGTCATCGGCTGCGCGCGGTGCACCCCGGCCGCGAGCTCGATCAGGATGCACTTGACCCCGAGCTGCGCGCACAGCTGCGCGAAGCTCGCGTGCCGTGCCCGCGGCGTCGCGACGGTGAGGTGCGCCTCGAACGTGCCGCGCCACGCAGCACCTACGCGCGCGGTCAGGATGTCGGCGAGCTCGGCCACGATCGTCGGAGATCCTACGGCGTGTAGAGCAGCGCGTCCCGGAACGCGATCGCCTTCATCTCGGCGGCCTGCTCGGGCGTCGCCAGCGTCGGCTGGCGCGCGTCCGACATGAACGTGAACACCGGGATGCTCTGCACGAGCCGACCCTCGAACAGGTAGTGGTGGAGGAAGAACGCCTGGCGCACGCCGAGGCGATGGATCTGATCGAACAGGAGGTTGCCCAGGCCGTGGAAGATCGGCTTGCCCTTGTAGAACTCGATGACCTGGAGCTGATGGGCCTGCGAGCCGTAGACGACGTCCGCGCCGAGGTCGATCAGGTCGTGCGTGATCGCGGCCTGCGTCTCGGTCGGCTCGGGGTTGTCCCACTCCTTGAACTGCACGTGGACCATCACGACGTCGACGCCGGCCGCGCGGAGCTGCGCGATGCCAACCTTCGCCTTCGCCGCATCGTAGGCGTTCGCGCCGACCTCGTCGGGCTTGATCGCGCACTCGTGGAGCGGGCAGCGCTCGTTGAAGCCGAGCAGGCCCATGCGCTTGCCGTCCTTGAGCTCGACGACGACCGGCGCGTTCGCGGCCTCGGGGGTCACGCCGCCACCGAACGTCTTGATCGCGTGGGCGGCGTACCACGTCATCGTCGCCTTGAACGCCTCGTCGCCGTAGTCGCGGTTGTGGTTGCCGGTGAGCTCGACGAGGTTCACGTGCAGATCGACGAGCGCCTGGAAGTCGCGCTCCTTCGTGCAGAACTTGTAGACGCCCTTGGCCGGGTACTCGCAGCCGGGCGCGATGCTGACCTCGTTGCTGACGTGGACGTAGTCGGCGCCCTCGAACGCCGGCTTGAGGTTGGCCGTGAGCCACGCGATGCCGTGCTCGTCGACGGCCGCGCCGGTCGAGCGCGTGATCGCGGTGACGCCGGTCATGATGAAGTGCGTCAGGTGGGCGCGCAGGTCGTCGCGCGCGCCGTGCACGAGCGGATAGCGCGCGGGGGTCTCGAACGCGCTCTGGCCGTCGACGCGCAGCGCCTTGAGCTGGCTGGTGACGTGCGCGAGATCGATCACGATCGCGACACCGGGACCCTCGCGGGTGGGCGACCACATGCGAGGAGCAGCGCGAGCAGCGCGAGCGGCGCGAGGGACCGGAGCGAGGGCACGCGTGGAAGGTAGCGCGCGCCGGGTGCGCGCGTCAGCTTCTGTCAGGAAGCTGCCAGCGTGAGGTGGCAACCGGCGTCACGCCATGGCACCTCGCGGCCGGGGCGCTCGATCTCGTCGGGATCCGGTCGGGAATGCCGCTTGCTGCGTGGTGCAGGGCATGACGACCCTCCACCGTCCCAGGAACCCCCGGGTCGCGATCGTGACCGACACGATCGACGACATCAACGGCGTGGCGCTCGGGCTGCGCCGCCTCGTCGCGGCCAGCACGCGCGCCGGCCACACCATCGAGCTCGTCGGCGCGGCGTCCACGGCGGGCGACGCCGACGACGCGGGCGAGGCCATCGCGCGGATCCCGGCGGCGATGCGCGCGACGTTGCCGTTCTACGCGGGCATGACGTGGAGCGTGCCGTCGATCCCCGCGCTGGTCGACGCGCTCCGCGGCGCCGAGCTCGTGCAGCTCGCGACGCCCGGACCGATGGGCGTCGGCGGGCTGATCGCCGCGCGCATGCTCGGCCTCCCGGTGATCGCCCAGTACCACACCGAGGTCGCGGCCTACGCCGCGCGCATGACCGGCCTGCCGTTCGTCGAGGGGCTGATCAGCCCGCTCGTCGGCTGGTTCTACCAGCAGGCGGATCTGTGCCTCGCCCCCT
>JAPLLF010000507.1 GCA_026387715.1 Pseudomonadota bacterium | reverse complement strand
CCCAGCGCTGCTCGGAATGGGGGGCAACGATGGCCGCCTCGACTTTACGAACAATCTCATGCAACGACTCGTCGAGCTCTTCGATGTCACGACCGGCGCTCCAGCGGCTCCTGCGAGTGGCCTGCTGGACTCGGCGCTATTCGCCACGGCAGCTGAAGGCCTCGTCGACCGAGCGATCGGTCAGTTCTTCCCTGGGGCTGCTGGTGGGGCCAACAGCACCCGCGGCTACACCGGGTCCAGCTTGATCAACCCGTGGGACTTCGTGCTCATGCTCGAGGGCGCGCTGCTGTTCGCCGTCGCCGCGGTTCGACGACTCGAAGGTGCGGGCGTCTCGCAAGCTGCGGCGCCGTTCGCGGTGCGTGCCCAGGCCGCCGGCTATGCGAGTGCCGCGATCGACGATGAATCGTCGCGAGGCGAGCAATGGTTGCCGCTCTGGAAGTCGCCGTCGCGGCTCCGCGAGGTTCAGGCGCTCATGCGCGAAGGTCGTATGCGCACGGGTCGATCGGTCGCACGCAACGCGGTCGACGCCGTTCGGTCGTTTGCCAGGCTGGGGACCGCTCGAGGCGTCGACTCCTTTGTTCGGTTCGGCTACATCGAGCGAAACGGCCAATCCAACTTGGCTGTTCCGCTCGGGACCTGGTCAGTCAAGCTTCAACCCGAAGTTCGACTGATCGACGAGATCGATCCGTGGCTCGACAACCTGCGGCGTGCGGCTGGCAACGACCACGCGCCTGCCGGGCTCGGGCGGATCGCACGTCAACTCGAGGACGACGTGTTGACCGTGTGTCGCGAGCCCGGCGCACGAGGCTACTGGGAAGCGCTGCTCTCCCGGCTTGGTGAGGCCGAGGACGAGCTGGTTCGGCGACCACGACTCGCGGTCGAGCTCGGAGTTCAGCCGTTGCCGAAGCTCTCGCCGGGCTGGTGCCGGCAGGCCGACGACGGCAGTGACGAGTTCCGGATCGCGCTAGCGATCGCATCGCAACGAGACGTCGAGAGCCGCGGCAAGCAGCTGTTTGGCGGGGTCCGCTCGCATTGCATCCCCCTCGATGTCGGGGCAAGGTGGCCCCGCTTCGCGGCGACGAGTCAGTCGCTGGCGATCGGGCCCGATCAAGTGTGGGCTGGTCGCGACCTGGTCGACGATCTCGCCGCGATCGTGCTGCGCCGGCTCGTCCGATCGGCCAAGGGTGCGGGGCTGGCGCTGGTGCCGATGGTGACCGCGCCACTGGCGGCGATCGCCAGGTTCATCGATGGTCGACTCGACGAGACTCGCATCGCGCGGCTGATCCGCGGCTTGATGTCGCTCGACCTGGACGACACGCTCCGGGCCGAGCTCGCCAGGCGCGTGCAACCCGACGCCTACGAGCACGCCGACGCCGCTCACGGGCTATTCCGACTGCTGTGGTTGCCCGCGAGCTATCACGTGGTCGATCCGATCGACGATCCCGCCGCGTTGCGGGTCCTGCTCGCTGGACGGGTCCAGGCAGCCAGCAAGATTGCCGTGCGGCGCCTCGTCGGTCGCGGCCTTCGGCCGAAGCTCTCGACCGTGCATGGCGCCGCCGCGCTCGGGCGGCGCGTCGTCGCCGCGCTCGCCATTCCGATCAGCCCGGCCGACGCCTGGCTGCTGAGAACCACCATCTGTGCACCGGAGCGGGGACGCGATGTCCGTGACGGTACCAACCCCCGCGAACTCTTCTGGAGGACTCCATGACCATCGATCTGTCGCAGTTGCTCGATCCACATCACGATGCGAACCGCCTGCTCATCGAGGCCTCGTTGCGGCCGATCCAGGGCGCACGATTTCAGCCAACTGGCTTCCCCGACCTTGGCGCCGCCGTGTTCGACACTGCCGATGGCGCCCACCTGCTGGTCGAGAGCCACCAGAGCATGGCCAACCGGCTCGAGACCGTGTGCTGGGATCCGGTCGCCAACGAGCTCGTCGAGCCCTTGCGCGGCCTGTCGTACGTGAGGGTCGATGGTGCGGATGGACAGTACCTGACGAGCTCGCTCGTCGAAGCCCATCGGCTGAACTCGCCGTACATCCTCGAGAACGGCGACGACAGCTTCAAGCTGCAGTTGATCGAAGAGACCAAGGACTTGGCCAAGGGTCCGGTGAAGCGCAGCAAGTTCGCCGCCGTGGTCGCCAAGTACGATCTGGGCTCGTTGCTCCACGGCTTGTTTCTCGCGAAGTCTGAGATTTCGGGCGGGAAGCTCCGACTCGAGCGCGCGCTCAGCGCGTTCATCGAGGCCCACGACATCCGCGTCGCAGCGTCAGGTGGCGTGAAGAACGACGTGGTCGATGCGTCCGGTGACACCGCCGCGGGATTCGGCAACGTGCCATTCCAGCGTGACGAGTACACGGCCGGGAAGATCGTCGCCTACTTCAATCTCGACCTCGCCCAGCTTCGAGGATACGGCCTCGGTGCCGCGGGTGAGCGGCTGCTGGTGCTGCTCGCGTTGTTCAAGATCCGCGCGTTCCTGTCGAGCGGGCTCCGCCTTCGAACGGCGTGCGATCTCGAGTTGATCGGTGATGTCTTGGTGACCCGGCCGAAGGCGTTCGTCCTCCCCTCGCTCGCCGCATTGCGGGCCGAGCTACCGTCGGCGATCGCAGCCTGCAAGGGCATGTTCGCGGGCGTCGATGGGGTGACCCGCGTGGTCTATCAAGTCGACGGCGACAAGCCCGACAAGAAGAAGAGCAAGAAGTCCAAGAGCAAGGGCGAAGACAGCGACGGGGAGTGATCGATGCTTCGTATCGCATTTCGGTTCACGTCGGGGCGCTATCACGCGACGCCATGGGGCCGACACGTCAACGAGGGCGCCATCGAATGGCCGCCAAGCCCGTGGCGGTTCTATCGAGCACTCCTCTCGACGGGCTGGAGTCGGCACGGATGGGATGCTGTGCCATCCGAGGCTCACCAGCTGCTTGCGGCGATATGCCACGTGGTGCCGACGTACTTCGTCGAACCCTCGACTGGAGCGGGCCACACCCGTCACTACATGCCGAAGTTCAAGGGCAGCACCGACCGGGTGATCGATGCGTTCATGGTCGTGCCCAGCGATCGGTCGTCCGTGGTCATCGAATGGGACGTCGTGCTCACCGAGTCGACGCGGACAATGCTCGACGAATTGCTCGCGAGCCTGCCGTACCTCGGACGGGCCGAGTCCCTCGTCGAGGCTGCGGTCCTCGACTCCATCCCTGGGGGGCTCGTGCGGTGTGCTCCCGGCCCCTCCGCCCCATCGATGGAGTATCAACGGCTCGATCTCCTCGCTCCGCTCGCGGCCGATGACCTCGTGACGTGGCGGATGGCCATGCTCGCCGCCGCC
>JAPLLF010001269.1 GCA_026387715.1 Pseudomonadota bacterium | reverse complement strand
CCTTCATCGTCGAGCGTGCCTCGCGCGCGAACCGCTCGAGCTGGGTATCGTCGCTCGCCAGGTGTGGCTTGAGCAGCTTGATCGCGACCTTGCGGTCCATCGCGAGGTGCTGGGCGCGGAACACCGAACCCATGCCGCCTTCGCCGAGGACGGCATCGAGTCGGTAGCGCCCGTCGAGCACGATCCCGACGAGTCCATCCGCGAATCGCTCGGTCACGCGTCCCGAACCGTTAGAAACGCATGCCGTTCTTCATGCGGAAGCTGAACCAGTCCCACGCGAGGTACGCCGCACCCGCGAGACCGACGGCGGCGATGATCGGCGCGCCTGCCACGGCGACCACGCCAGCGCCCGCGGCGGTGACCACCGCGATCGCGCCTTTTCGCTTCGCGATCACCTTGTTACGCTGCACGAGAGAGCTCACCCGGTGAATCTAGCAGGGAATAACGGTTCCGGTTCGCGACATGATACGAAGAGGCAACGATGACCACGCGAGCGGGCGGTACACGCGCGAAACAACACGGTGCGGTTCTCCTCGGACTGGCGAGCGGCATGCTGCTCGTGGCCGCGGGGTTCGGTGGCGCTTACTACGTGCTCGGGACCAGGAGTGAGGCGAGCACCACGACCGCTGCCGCTGGTAGCGATCCCAAGGTCCCGACCAAGCCGGCGTCGTCCAAGGGGCCCGCGGCGGTCGGCAAGTTCGACGACCTCCTCGCGCGCGCCGTCGACGTCAAGCTCGGCAAGGCGACCGTCACGCTCACGTGGGCCGACCTCGGCGTGGCGCTCGATAGCGCCGAGGTCGCGCGCACGACGTCGACGGATCTCGCCGCGCTCGGGGCGAAGGCCGCGTTGCCGATCCGCGTCGATCGCGACGTGGCGATCAAGGCGCTGCTCGCGCTCAAGGCGAAGCACGACATCACCACCCAGAACGCGTACCTCGATCTCGAAGAGCGCAAGATCTACGACGACACCGCGGGGCTCGGCATCGACGTGTGGGGCTCGTTGCCACGCATCGAGAGCGCGGCGCGCCAGGCCTCGCCCACCGTCGAGCTCGCGATGGTCGCGATGCCGGCCCGCGTGACCAAGGCCGGGCTCGGGATCGACGATATCTCGCACGTGATGGGCTACTACACGACGCACTTTCCGGTCACCGATCGCGATCGCAACTTCAACCTCAAGCTCGCCGCGAGCAAGATCAACGGCGCCGTCCTCGCGCCGAAGGTCGAGTGGTCGTTCAACGAGCAGGTCGGGGAGCGCTCCGAAAAAGAGGGCTACAAGATCGCGCACGTGATCAACGCGGGCGAGATGGTCGACGGCCTCGCCGGTGGCACCTGCCAGATCTCGACGACGTTGTTCGGCGCCTCGTTCTTCGCTGGCCTCGACATCGTCAAGACCACGAACCACTCGCGTCCGAGCGCGTACACGCCGCTCGGCTTCGACGCGACGGTCGTGTGGCCGAACACGGATCTCAAGCTGATGAACCCGTACGACTTCCCGGTGGTGCTGCACTACCGCGTCGCGAACGGCGAGGCGCTCGTCGAGGTGCTCGGCAAGGAGCGCCCGTACGACAAGGTCGTGTTCGAGCGCCACGTCGTCGAGCAGGCGCCGTTCACGACCGAGGAGCGCATCGACGAGGTGATGCCCGAAGGGCAGACGTCGCTCGACCAGGCCGGGTTCAATGGCTTCACGCTCACCCGCTTCCGCCGGTTCTACAAGGACAAGAAGCTCGTCCACACGGACAAGTGGAACGTGGTCTACAAGCCGGTCACCGAGTACGTGCGCCGCGGCACGAACACGGATCCCGACGCGAAGCCGGTCGTCGCCAAGGAGATCCACAAGCTCCAGGAGCCGACCTCCGACGACTTCGCGATGGCGCAGTAGCTACGAGCCGTACGGGTCGGCGACGTCCGCGGGAGTCGCCGAACCCTTGGGCGGGGACTGCGCGACGCCGCAATTCTCGTTCACCTTGGAGCCCGCGATCGTCACGTTGGCGCCCTTGATGGTCGCCTTCTGACCGACGCCCCACGCCATGTTCGAGCCGGCGTGGATCTCGACGTTCTGGCCCGCCTGGATGTCGACCGACTTCGCGACGATCTTCATCGTCCCGGTCGGCGCCTGCAGGGCGACGTCACCGACGAGCGCCTCGATGATGACCTTGTTCGCGCTCGCGTCGAAGGTGATCCGGCCCTTGCCGGCGCCGTCCTCGATCACGATCTTCTTGTTCTCGTCGTCGAACAGGATCTTCGATCCTCCCCGCGACTTGATCAACCGGCGGGGGACGCCGCCGGGGTTCTTGTCGGACGGCTTGTCCTTACCTCCCCACAACGCCCCGACGATGACCGGGCGATCGGCGTCGCCGTGCTCGAACATCACGAGCACCTCGTCGCCGACCTCGGGGATGAAGAACCAGCCGCGATTCTTGCCGGCGCCCAGCATCACGAGCGGGCACCACCAGGTCGCGTCCTTGGCCGACAACACCTGGAGCGCCACCTTCACACGGCCGAGCTTGCTCGGATCCTTGTTGTCGGTGACCACCCCGATGAGTGGCTCGTAGATCTTGGCGGCTTCGGTCTCGGCAGTCTGGATCTGCTGAGCGAAGAAGCCGGAGATGTCGTAGAACGGCTTCAGCGGCCTCATTCGTAAAGCTTACTACGGCTTCGCGGGAGTCGAGCTTCCCGAGTTCGAGCCGGTACCCGGTGCGGGTGGGGCGGATCCGGCGAACGGTAACACCCCGAGGATCATGGTATTTGGCTCGTTGGCGGGTGCCAGCCCGGTCGGCGCGACCACCCGCCCGTCGTTGGCGACCAGCCCGACGACCACCTGGGAGCCCTGCCAGTCGGGGATCGTGACGGGGAATCGCTCCCGGATGTATTCGTCCGCCCGCCACTTGGAGCTCGGAAAGAAGCCATCGGCGGTCGGTCGCAACGGGGTCCGGACGACCTGCGGCGGGATCGGATCGGTGATCTTCGCGCCGGGCGCGAGGGGCCAGACGACGAGCTGCAGCTTGAACGCTCGATCGGTGCGCGTCTTGACGTGGAAGTACACGTGGACGTCGACCTTGGCCTTGGAGCCGATCGATCGCCCGGCCTCCGGCGCGACCCCGAGGATCTCGATGTTGCCGTCGGCGAGCGACTGTTGCTCGGTGCGCACCTGCGGCGTCGGCGGGACGGGCAGGGTCACGTCGGCGACCTGGCGGTAGGCCTGGTTGAACTTGGGATCGCGCTGGTAGACGACGCGCTCCATCCAGGCGTCGAGCGCCGCCTTCATCATCGCGAACGGGCCGGTGGTCGGCGACGACGTCGCCGCGAGGTTGTCGTGCTCCCACGGATCCTTGACGAGGTCGTAGAGCTCGAACAGGTTCGAGGTGATGTAGTAGATGAGCTTCCAGTGCGTGGAGATCGCAGCGCGCTGCTTGGTCGGCGCGTTGGTCTCGGCGAACACGATCCGGTCGGGATCCTCCTTGCCGTAGAACAGCTGCGGCACGAGCGAGCGGCCCTCGAACTGGAGGTCGTGGACGTCGATGCCGGCGAGCGCGGCGATCGTCGGGACGATGTCGAGGTTGGACACCGCGCCGCCGACCGTGCGCGCCTTGTTCTCCGGGATGTAGAAGATCATCGGTACGTGCAGGAGCTCGCGGTACAGCGCCGTGCCGTGGGTGCCGAGCGGGACGGTGTGCTCCGCCATGCTGTCACCGTGATCGCTCGTGAGCACGATGATCGTGTGCGCGTTGCTCGGGAGCCGGACGAGCTGCGCGAGCAGGCGGCCGATCTCCTGATCGGTCCACCGGATCTCGGCGTCGTAGAGGTCGGGCTCCGACGAGCCGTAGTCGACGACGTCGGGGTGGGCGACGTAGCGCCCGTGCGGATCGATGTAGTGCGCCCAAAGGAACCACTTCTTGCTCTGCTGGCGCGAGACCCACGCGAGGATGTGAT
>JAPLLF010000264.1 GCA_026387715.1 Pseudomonadota bacterium | reverse complement strand
GGTGCTGCTTCTTCACTCATTTAAGTCCTCGCGGCTGCGATGATCGAGTCGAGGCCCAGTCCGGAGAGCGCCGCGATGTCCAGCGGCGGCACCTCGTACACGCCGTCGGTGTGCACGACCTTGGTGATGTTCGGATATTCCTCTTCGAGCTCGGTGGCGAGCCGCTCGCGGCGGGTCAGCACCTCGTGCTCGGCCGCGCTCGCGAGCAGCGCGACGTGGCGCTCGACGGCATCCTCGACGGCCTTGCGCAGCGTGCGCAGCTCGAACGGCTTCTGCACGTAGCGAAAGATCTCGCCCTGGTTGATGCCGTCGACCGCGGTGTCGAGCGACTTCCGGCCGGTCATCAGCACGCGGACGGTCTCGGGCCGCACGCGCCGGGCCGCGGCCGCGAGATCGACGCCGTTCATCTCGGGCATCTCGTAGTCGCTGACCAGCACCGCGACGTCGCGCAGCGCCACGAGGTCGAGCGCCTCGACCGGGTTGCTCGTCTGGAGGATCTCGTACCCCACGGGACGGAGCGCGCGCACCACCGCGGCGAGCATGTCCGGATCGTCGTCGACGCAGACGATCGTGTACTTGGGGGGTGTCGGGGTCGAATCGGGAGTAGTCATGGTGCGAGCCACCTGCGCCAGCCGCGGCGCTCGACGAGGCGCGCGACTTCGTCGAGCTCGGCGAGCATCGCGCGCATGTTGGAGAACCGCGCCGACGGCGACTTCGCCATGCAGCGCTCGACGATGCGGACCAGCTCGTCGGGGAGCGGCCCGTGGGGACTGAGCATCTCCGGGATCGGATCGCGGATGTGCTTGAGGCACAGCTCGCGCACGCTGCGATCCTGGAACGGCGCGCGGCCGGTCAACATCTCGAACATCACGATGCCGAGCGAGTACTGATCGGAGCGCTCGTCCGCGCGCGCGCCACGGATCTGTTCGGGGGAGATGTAGCAGGGCGTGCCGAGGACGTACTCGGCGTCGTCGCTCGCCGTGTCGGCGCGGTCGCGGAGCTCCGCGAGGCCGAAGTCGACCAGCTTGACGTTGAGGTGCGGGGTCTCCTCGACGAGGACGTTCGCGGGGGTGACGTCGGCGTGGATCACGCCGTGGTCGTGCGCGGCCGCGAGGGCCTCGCACAGCTGCCGCGCGATCTGCACGGCGCGCGCCGGGGCCATGACCTCCTGATCGACGAGGTCGCACAGGCTCAGGCCCGGCAACAGCTCCATCACGAAGTACGGACGACCGTCGCCGACGTAGCCGAAGTCGAACACGTCGACGATGTTCGGATGCTGGATCCGGGCCGCGGCGCGCGCCTCGCGGAGGAAGCGGTCGATGCTGTGCGCGTCGCGCTGGAGCACCGTGCCGTGCAGCACCTTGAGCGCGTAGATGCGACCGAGCGCGACGTGCTCGACGCGATACACGCTGCCCATCCCGCCGGCGCCGAGCTTCGTGATCACCTTGTAGTGGCCGACGCGATCGCCCTGCTCGAGATCGGAGAAGCACTCGCCGACGGCGACCAGCCTGGGCGCGCGGCGCACGAAGATGATCTCGCCGCGCAGCTCGTTGCCCGGGCGCAGCGTGAAGACGATCTCCTTCTGGAACGTGCCGGCGCGGACGCGCGTGGAGCCGGTCGACGTGCCCGCCGCGGTCAGGTCGACCCCGCAGATGAACGCGAGGCGGGCGATCATCGCGGCCGCGAGGTACGCGTCGATCGTCGCGGTCGACAGCACGTGACCCTCGCGCTCGAGGGACAGCACGTAGAGCCCCTCGGACTCCGGCATCGGCTCGATCCACGCGAAGTCGGCCCCGCTGGCGAGCGCGGCGTCGAACAGGAGATCGACCGCGCTGATCGGCGCCGCGACCGGCACCGGGCAGCCGGGAGAATCGAGGGTGGGATCGAGGGCGAGATTCGACATCCACGAAAGGACATCGACCGCGCCGGCCGATCTGTTGAGTGTCGTCGTTCTTGACGGAGGCCGCGCCGCCACCATCGTCGTGCCAAGAGACAAGTCGAATGGCTCCACGGGCTTGCGCGTGGCACGCGCGTCGCATCGAACGAAGGCGTGTCGCATGCAATCGCGCTCATCGACGACGTCGAACAACCCACGCAGGTCTCGGGGCTCCACGTCCTCCCCGTCCAGGGCGTGCGCGTGCTCGTGGTGGACGACGACTCGCGGATCCGTCGATCGACCGCCACCGCCCTGTCACGCATCGGCTTCCACGTGATCACCGCCGACGACGGCGGCCCCGCGATCGCGCTGGCCGAGGCGACCTCCTTCGACCTCGCGCTCGTCGACCTCAACATGCCGACCTACGGCCTCGACGTCGTCAAGCGCCTCAAGGCGCTCTATGGTGCGCAGCTGTGGGTGGCGGTGCTCAGCGGCCAGGACGACGAGGAGACCCGCCAGGCGTGCTTCGAGGCCGGCGCGGACGACGTGATGGTCAAGCCGGTCGCCACCATCGAGCTCCGGCGGCGGACCGTGGCGGCGGCGCGCATGCAGCAGGCGTTCGTCGAGACGCGGCTCGCCCGCGAGCAGATCGAGCGGCGCCTGACCTATGGCGCCGAGGCCACCGCCCTGCTCGCCCACGACCTCAACAACGGCCTCGCGGTCGCGCTGGCGAACATGGAGTACCTCGGCTCGACGCTGAAGCTCGGTGAGGACGAGACGCACGCCCTGCAGTCGACGCTCCGCGCCCTCGCCAAGATGTCGGGCCTGGTGTCGAACTTCGTGGATATCGCGCGGTTCGAGGACGCCGCCGTCAAGCCGGTGTGCGCGCCGGTCAAGGTCCGCGCGCTGCTCGAGGAGATCGCCGACGTCCACGGCAGCTCGCTCGATCGCCGCATCGACTTCAAGCTGTTCTGCACGCCCGACCTGGTGGCGGTGTTCGACGTGGCGCTGGTCGAGCGCGTCCTCCACAACCTGGTGGGCAACGCGACCCGCTACTGCCCGGTCGGCGGCCAGATCCGCATCCGCGCGACCACGGACGACACGACCGACCGCAGCGTCACGATCGTCATCGAGAACGACGGCCCCTACGTCGCGGCCGAGGTCGAGCACGGGCTGTTCGCCAAGTACGCCAAGGGGAAGACGGGCAAGCGAGGCTTCGGTCTGTATTTCTGCCGACTCGCGTGCGAAGCTCACGGTGGCAGCATCGAGTACAAGGCTGGGTCGACGGGTCCGACGTTCGTGATCCGCCTTCCTGGTCGCAGCTGACGGCCGCCGAACCGCGAAACATGATCCCAAACGGTGTGGACGCGACGGGTAGCGAGGCCCACCGCATCAAGCTGCTCCTCGTCGAGGACGACGAGGACGTGGCCCGGACCGTCGCGCGCAAGCTGACCGCCGACGGCATGGACGTCGAGGTCGTCTACGAGCCGTTCGGCGTCATCAAGCGGCTCGACGCGGGCGACGACGACTGGGACGTCGTCGTCATGGACGTCGGGCTACCCGGCATCTCGGGCATCGACCTGCTCAAGCGCTTCCGCGAGTCGCACTCCCTCGCGTCGGTCATCATGCTGACCGGAGACAACACGGCGCAGACCGCGGCGACGTGCATGCGCGCGGGGGCGTTCCACTACGTCACCAAGCCGTTCCGGCCGTTCGAGCTTTCGGCGATCGTGTCCTCGGCCGCGCGCCACACCGCGATGCGGCGGCAGCTCGACGCGCGCTACGTCCACGCCGCCAACCTGCTCGTCGGGACGTCGACCGCGATCACGCGGCTGCGCGCGGCGCTCGATCGGCTGGGCACCCAGTCGGTCTCGATCCTCGTCCAGGGCGAGAGCGGCACCGGCAAGGAGCTGGTCGCGCGGACGCTCCACGCCCGCGGCGAGCGACGAGCCAGGGCGTTCGTCCCGCTCAACTGCGGGGCGATCCCCGAATCGCTGATCGACAGCGAGCTGTTCGGACACGCCAAGGGCGCGTTCACGGGCGCGACCGCCGATCGGCAGGGCGTGTTCGTCGAGGCCGACGGCGGCACGCTGTTCCTCGACGAGATCGGCGACATGCCGATGGGCGTCCAGGCGCGCCTCCTGCGCGTCCTGCAGGAGGGCGAGGTGCGCCCGGTCGGCGGTTCGGGCGTTCGCTCGATCGACGTCCGCGTGATCACCGCGACGCACGTCGATCTCAAGCTGGCGGTCGAGCGGGGCCGGTTCCGCCAGGATCTGTTCTACCGGCTCAACGTCGTGGTCCTCGTCGTGCCACCCTTGCGTGAGCGGCTGGACGATCTCCCGCTGCTCGCCGCGCACTTCCTCAAGAAGCACGGCGGCGCGACGCCCCCGAGCCTGTCACCGAACGCCCTCGAGGCGATGAGTGACTACGCGTGGCCGGGCAACGTCCGCGAGCTCGAGAACGCGATCGTGCACGCGATCGCGCTGGACCACGGCGAGGTGATCGGGGTCGAGTCGTTGCCCTCGCAGATCGCGGCGCGTTCGCGTGGGAACTCGAGCGGGCTCGCGTTCGACGACGAGGAGCTGCTGCCGCTCACCGAGGCCAAGCGCCGGGCGTCGACCTCGTTCGAGAAGCGCTACCTGCTCCGCGTCATGGAGATGGCGAAGGGCTCGGTCTCGGAGGCCGCGCGCCTCGCGCAGCTCGATCGCACGAACTTCCGCCGCCTGCTGCAGCGTCACGGCATCGACTCGAACCTGTTCAAGAACTGAACCTCAGCCCGCGTACTTGCGGAGCTTCTCGACGAGCGTGGTGCGGTTGAGCCCGAGCAACGCCGCCGCCTCGGTCCGGTTGCCGCCGGCCTTGGTCAACGCGCGATCGATCATGCGGCGCTCGAGGGCCTCGAGCGCGGTGCGCAGGTCGAGCGACACGCTCGCGGTCTCCTCGAGCCCGAGGTCACCCGCGGCCGGCACGTCCGCCGTCGGCTTGTGGACCGGAAGGTTCTCCTGGGTGCCGCACGCCAGGCGCACGTTCGTGACGCCGGGGAGCGCGAGGTCGGAGGCGCTGAGGCGCGGGCGCTTGGAGAGCAGCACCGCGCGCTCGATCCGATGCGCGAGCTCGCGCGCGTTGCCCGGCCAGTTGTACGCGTGCAGGGCGGCGCGACCCGAGGCGTCGAGCCCCTCGATCGCGCGACCGATACGCGCGATCGACGTCGCGATGCAGCGGTTCGCGATGAGGTCGAGATCCTCGCCACGCTCGCGGAGCGTCGGCAGGTGGATCGGGACGACCGCGAGCCGGAAGTAGAGGTCCGCGCGGAACTTGCCCTGCGCGACCATCTCCTCGAGGTTCTGGTGGGTCGCGGCGATGATCCGCACGTCGACCGGGATGTCGCAGTCCGAACCGACCGGCGACACGACGCGCTCCTCGAGGACGCGGAGGAGCTTCGCCTGCGCCGACAGCGGCAGGTCGCCGATCTAGTCGAGGAAGATCGTGCCGCCACCCGCGGTGACGAAGCGACCCGCGCGCGAGTTGGTCGCGCCGGTGAACGACCCCTTGAGGTGACCGAACAGCTCGGTCTCGAGGAGGTTCTCGGGGAGCGCCGCGCAGTTCACGGCGACGAACGGACGGGAGCGGCGGTTCGACGCGCGATGCGAGGCGCGCGCGAACAGCTCCTTGCCCGTCCCGGTCTCGCCGGTGATCAAGATCGAACAGTCGGTCGTCGCGACGCGTCGGATGGTTTCGAGGGCGTCCACGATCTGCGGCGACTCGCCGATGATCTCAGATGCATGTTGCTCCCGCCACGTCGCGAATTCGATGTCCATCACGAACGACACCTAGTGCGACTACCGGGCCAACCGGAATTCTACGTTCCCCTACATCTCCCCCCACAGGTGATCGCAGTGACATAGCTTCGTCGGTAAGAAACTTGACGAGGTACGCACGTACTCGGGGGGTAGTTAACCACCCTGGGGCGCTACCCGTTCGGCATCCCAGAACGTGCGAGGAATACGGATCACCCATCTGCAGGTGTTCGATATTCCACAGCGATTCCAGAAACTCGACCGGTGGCACAACCCGTGTAGTTACCCCGCTCGATACCCCAGTAGACGATCAGCTGATCACCCAGCACGCCGACCGGTGCGCCGGATCGCGATGTCCGGATTGGGTTCCCGTGGCCTGTGGAAGCCGCGGTGCGTCACGACCCGACCCGGATCACGACGAGGTCTCCGGCGATCGTGGCATCGCGCGGATCCTCGCGTCGATCTCCTGCTCGGCTTCATGGCCTCGCTCGTCGTCACCTACCTGCACGGGACGCTCGAGTGGTCGTTGCGGATCACCCCGATCGCGCAGGTCCAGTGGATCGTGTTCGGGTTCATCGCCGCACTCGCTGCCTCCTTGAACGACTCAGCTTGAGACAACGCTGGCTCGAGTTGAGACGCGCACGCTGGCGTCGCGCTTGCTCGAGTCGTGAGGGCTACCGCTGGGACAGGCGATAGCCGTCGTCGTCGTGGTCGTAGTCGCCACGGCGATCCTTGCCGCCGCTGATGTGGCGCGTGACGCCGAACATCGCCTGGCGCTGATCGAAGCCACCGTCGAGGATCGGCAGGCGCGTCGCCGGATTCGTGAGCTCGCCGCGATCGACCACGGCGAGCTCCGCGAACAGGTCCCAGTTGTCGACGAGGGAGATCACGCCGCCGATCCGGAAGTCGAGCCGCGCGCGCGGATCGAGCGCCAGATCGCTCGTCGGATCGAAGCCGCGCGAGCTGACCGGGATCGCGTAGCCCATGCCGACCCAACCACCCACGGTGCCGTGCGGATCACGGAACAACGCCTGCGTCGACACGCCGAGCTCGGTGACCCAGCCGCCCTCGTGCCCGTCGCGGACGAGCACCGTCGTGTCGATGCCCCCGTGGACGTCGAACGTCAGGATCTCGTGGATCGGCTTGCGGAGCTCGAGCGCCAGCGTCTGACGGACCCACGAGCCATCGCTCGAGAGCAGGTGGCCACCGGCGCCACCGAGGCTGACCGCGACCGTGTTCCCGATCGGCGAGCGCAGGCCGACCGCGACGCTCTGCCAGGCCTTCTCCGACGTGTAGGCCGGCTGCTTGGGGAGCAACTCCACGCTCGCCGACACCTCGAGCTTGCTGAACAAGCTCTTGCGGACGGTCATCCCGAACAGGGCCAGGTCGGTGAACGCGAGCGGCTTCGCGTCGCCGTGATCCTGGAAGAACGCCTCGGACGTCAGGAACCGCATCTGCCCGGTGAGCTCGGCGCCGTCGGGGAGCACGAGGTAGTCCTGCGAGACCCCGCGATGCGACGACGACAGTGATTCGCCGACGTCGATCGTCGGGGAGTTGCGCTCCTGGGGTGGTGAGGCCAGCGCCGCGGTCGCCGCGGTCATCATCAAGATTCCACCCAAGCTCGCCGTCCCGATTCGTGTCGTCCGCGTTCCACTCATGGGTGGCGTAGACGCACCGTGCCACACCCGGATCTAATAAAACCGCCCTACTGCGGCGTGACGATCCACTTCTCGAGCTGCCGCGCATCGACCACCCCCGCGCGCTGGCGCACCACCCGACCGCCCGAGAAGATCACGAAGTTCGGGATGCTCTGGATCTCGTAGCGGCGCGACAGCTCCTCGACGGCGTCCGTATCGACCTTGAGCACGAGCGCCTTGCCCGCGAGGTTGGCCGCGGCCTTGCGGACCTCCGGCGCGGAGGTCCGACACGGCGCGCACCAGGTCGCCCAGAAATCGACGAGGATCGGCACGCGCGTGTTGGCGAGGATGTCGTCGAACTGCGTGGTCGACGTGATCTCGATCGGCTTGCTCTGTGCGGGGAGCCCGGCGTCGCACTTCCCGCACTTGCCGACGTGGGTGAGGTACTTCGTCGGGATGCGGTTGATCGCCTTGCACTCCGGGCATACGCGGTGCATTCGATGATTCGACCACAGATCTGATACGTTGGCGATCGTGGTCCCGAAGCCAACGTCGAAACGACCGACGAAGACGCGGTCGCGCTCAACGCCGAAGCCGAAGCCGAAGCCCACATCGAAGCCGAAGCCGAAGCCGAAGCCGAAGCCGAAGCCGAAATCCACGCCGCAGCCGAAGCCGTCCACGCTCGACGCCCCCGTCCCGAAGCTGCCGACCGTCGCGGTGAAGCCGAAGATCGCGTCGAGGCCGAGCACGCCCCTACCACCGCCACCGCCTCCGCCTCCGGCGGCGCGCGACGAGCTCGGCGCCCCACGCGACATCGCGCGCCTGCTGCGCTACGGCGAGCGGTTCGGCGACAAGCGCATCGACATCCGGATGCAGCCGCAGCTCGCGCTGCCGATCACCGGCGCGATCGCGATCTTCGATCCGGCGGCGCCCAGGAGCGTGCGCGTGTTCGATCGGCCGACGGGCCCCGGCAACTTCCGCGTGATGCTGTCGGTCGCGGTGCAGGACGGCAAGCCCGAGCGGCTCGCCGCGTTGATCATCCACGTCGGTCGCCCACCTATCGCGAAGTGGACCGTCGCGCACTACGCCCGGGACAAGAAGCCGAAGTCGCCGGACGCGCTCCCTCGCCTCGCGACGTCGGGGTGGCTCGCGGTGATCGATGGCGCGACCACGCCCTCCGCGCTGCCCACCAGCACACCGACGAGCGTCACCCCCGTCGTGCACGGCGCGGCGCTCGCGGTGCCGTGCGGCACGGGCGAGTTCGCCGCGTACTGGGCGGTCGATGCGACCGACAAGCCGATCTGCCTGGTGATCGACTTCGACGTGCTGACGGCGAAGGACTGGAAGACGAAGCCCGCCGCCTGAGCCGCCTGCTCAGGGCGTGTTGACGATCATGTCGCGCACGCCGCCGACGATGAACTCGACGGCGACCGCGGCGAGCAGGAGGCCCATCACGCGCTCGAACGCACGCAGCAAGGTCTTGGGCATGAACCGCTCGGCGCTCGCCACGCTGCGCATCAGGAGCCACGCGGCGAGGCAGGTGAGCGTGACCGCGAGGAACACCGAGGCGGTCGCGATCGGGCGCCAGGCAGCGCGGGACATCAGCACCATCACCGACGCGATCGCGCCGGGGCCCGCGAGCATCGGGATCGCGAGCGGGAAGATCGCGACGTCGTCGCTCGCCCGGCTCTCGTCCTGCTCCTCCTCGGACGTGCGCGTGCGCGATTGCTGCGCGCGCATCATGTCGATGGCCATGAGCAGCAGCATCAGGCCACCGGCGATCTTGAACGCACCGAGCGAGATGCCGAACAGCTGGAAGATCACGCCGCCCGCGAGCGCGAAGATCGACAGCAGGAGCCAGCTCGCGAACGCCGCACGGAGCGCGATGCGCTTGCGCTGCGCCGCGGTGAACGAGCTCGTGATCGTCAGGAAGATCGGCACGTTCGCGAGCGGATCGATCACGAAGAAGATCGCCGACAGCGCCACGATCGCGAACTTGAGGTCGGCCTCGGTCATGGCGGGATGACCTGGATGCCCAGCTCGCGACACGCCATCGCGACGCGCACCCGCTGGGGGCCCGCGGCCTCATAGTGCGACCGGGCGAGCGCGACGTTCTTCAGGGTGCACGCCGCGATCGCCGCGGTCGCGTTCGCCTTCGCGTTGTTGGGCCGACGCGCGAGGAACTGCTCCGCCAGCGCCAGCGCACGCGCAGGCTTACCCTCGGCGAGCGCCTCGTTGGCCTTGGCGAGCAGGTCGAGGAGGGGAGTTTTCTCGACCGGCGCCAGCGGCACGACCGCCGCGGGTGGCAACCGGAGCTGATCGAGGCGACTCATGGCGTCGGGCCGGGCCGCGGCATCGACGGGCACCGATGCGTCGCGCATCGGGGGGGCGTCGATCGGGGCGTCGATCGGAGCGTCGATCGGAGCGTCGATCAGCGGCGGGGCGCGCTCGATCGGGATCGAGGCATCGCGCGCGTCCGCGAGCGCCGCGACCGTCGTGGAGGGTGTGCGGCCGAGCGCGATCACCACGGCCGCACCGCCGAGGGCACCGACGCCGACGACCGCGAGGCCCAGAGACCATCGGCGCGACCGCGTCGGCAGCGCATCGCGCGAGCGGGCGGCGCCGCCGAGCGTCGTCGGCCTGGGGCTCATGCCGGTCGCGCTGGTCGCGGACGTCGCCTCGACCCCGCCGTCGGTCCCCACGAAGGCGCTGCGCGCGAGCGACCGCGCGACCGTCTGGTAACGCCGCGCGAGGTCCTTGTCCATCGCGCGGAACACCACGGCCTCGAAGGCGGGATCGACGCCGAGCGGCGCCGGCGGATCCATCGCGACCTTCACGGCGATCTCGGTGATGCTGGAGCCGACGAACGGCAGCCGACCCGACACCAGCTCGTAGAGGATCACGCCCAGCGCCCAGATGTCGGTGCGCACGTCGACGTCCTTGGCCGAGCGGAGCTGCTCGGGCGACATGTAGCCGGGTGAGCCGATCACCGCGGCGGTCGTCGTGATCTTGAAGTCGCCCGCGGCCTCCGGCGCCTTGGCGATCCCGAAGTCGAGCACCTTCACGAGCGGCGCGCCGTCGAGCCGGTGGGTGAGGAACAGGTTGGCGGGCTTGAGGTCGCGATGCACGATCCCCGCGGCGTGCGCCTCGGCCACCGCGACGCACGCCTGCACGACGTAATCGGCGGCGGTCGCGAGCGCGAGCGGCCGATGCGCGACGAGCCTGCCGAGATCGGTGCCCTCGAGCAGCTCCATCACCAGGTACGGCGCGCCATCGTCGAGCTGGCCGACGTCGAGCACGCGACACGAGTAGTCGCTCTTGAGCCGGGCGCTGGCGCGAGCCTCCCGCAAGAACCGCTCGGTGACCTCGGGTTGGTCGGCGAGCTCGTCGTTGAGGAACTTCAGCGCGACTCGCTGGTCGAGCTGGAGGTGCGTCGCGACCACGACGGTGCCCATCCCACCTTTCCCGAGCACCTGCTCGACGCGGTACTTCCCCGCGATCACCTGCCCGGGTTCGGGTTGCACGATCGCAGTATACGGCGCCATGATCACCGCGTGATGATCCGAACCACCCTCGTCGTCGCGGTGCTCGCCGGCTGCAGCAAGCCGCCGCCAGCCAGCCCGCGGGCGTCCCCGGAGACGAGCCAGTGCGCGCCGGTCGCCGACGCCTTGCTCGCGGCCTACGTCAAGCTCAAGCACGCGACCCCCACCGACGAGCTCGCCCGGCCGTTCCGCGAGCTCGTCGTCGAGCGCTGCACGCAGGACGTGTGGTCCGCCGAAGCGCAACGCTGCATGCTCGATGCGACCGCCGATCTCGATCGGTGCACCACCCTGCTGACCGCGCCCCAGCAGCAGACGTTCCAGGACCAGGCGCGCGCGACGCTGTCGAAGATCGTGGACGCCAAGGACGACGACGCGGACCGCGCGGACCGCGCGGAACCGCCGCCCGACAAGGCGTCACGCAAGCACCACGAGGGCCGCGCGAACCAGCCGAAGGGCGGCGGCACGTCCAACCCGAAGCCCCCCAGCCCCGAGGCGGGTGAGGGCGCAGACCCGTGCGAAGGAGGCGAGTGATGAAGGTGACGAGGATGAGAATGATGCAGCGAATCGGGTTCGGGTTCGTCGTCGCGGTCGCCGCGTGCGGCGGCAGCGCGAAGCGGTCGGTCGCGCCGACGGCCACGGCGCCCGGTGGGGCGACCTCCACAACACCATCGCTCGACACCTCCCCGTCGCCCACGACGCCGGTGACGACCCCCGAGGCCACGACCCCGATGACGGAGCAGCCCCCTCCGAAGAAAAAGAAGGAGAAGAAGGCCCTCGAGTCCGCGCCGTCCAGGGACAAACGGCCCGTTGGCGGGGACGTCGGCGCCGACCCGTGCGAGGGCGGCGAGTAGTCACCGAGAAACCCGCGCCAGCCCCGATGGGGCGTGGTAGTTGAGGCTCCCATGTCGACGCCGACCACCCCGGATGCGGGCACGCACAACCGCGCCACGCCGCGTGGCCTGTTCTCCTATCGCCCCTACTGGGCCCGCCGCTTCGGCGTCGCGCCGGTCCTGCCGACCACCCGCGCCGAGATGGACGCGCTCGGCTGGGATAGCTGCGACGTCATCCTCGTCACCGGGGACGCCTACGTCGATCACCCCAGCTTCGGGATGGCGCTGATCGGCCGCCTGCTCGAGGCCCACGGGTTCCGCGTCGGCATCCTCGATCAGCCGGACGTCCGCAACCCGGAGTCGTTCCTCGCGCTCGGCAAGCCGAACCTGTTCCTCGGCGTCACCGCCGGGAACATGGACTCGATGGTCAATCGCTACACCAGCGACAAGAAGATCCGGTCCGACGACGCGTACACGCCGGGCGCCGAGGCCGGGCTGCGGCCCGATCGCGCGGTGACGGTGTACGCGGCGTGCGCGCGCAAGGCGTTCCCCGGCACCCCGCTCGTGATCGGGGGCATCGAGGCGTCGTTGCGCCGCATCGCCCACTACGACTACTGGGCCGATCGCGTCCACCGCTCGGTGCTGATCGACACCAAGGCGGACCTGCTGATCTACGGCAACGCCGAGCGCGCGATCGTCGAGCTCGCGCACCGGCTCGCCGCCGGCACGTTCATCGCCGACATCCGCGACCTGCGCGGCACGGCGCACGTGCGGCCGCTGCGCGACTTCACCGAGATCGACTCGACGACGATCGACGCCCCCGGCAAGCTCGCCCCCCCGGTCGACCCGTACGCGATGTCGCCCGAGCGTGACACCGCCGCGTGCGCCACCGGCGAGGCGCCATCGTCGCCGGGCCCGCTCGTCCAGCTACGCGCCCGCAAGGCGCCGGATCGCGCGAGCAGCGTGATCCGCATGCCGAGCTTCGAGCAGGTGGCGGCGGATCCGGCGCTGTACGCGCACGCGTCGCGCATCCTCCACCTCGAGTCGAACCCCGGCAACGCGCGCGCGCTCGTCCAGCGGCACGGCAAGTACGACGTGTGGCTCAACCCGCCGCCGATCCCGCTGACCACCGAGGAGATGGACACGCTGTACGATCTCCCGTTCTCGCGCGTGCCGCACCCGCGCCATGGCGACGCGAAGATCCCCGCGTACGAGATGATCAAGTTCTCGGTGACGATCCTGCGCGGCTGCTTCGGCGGCTGCAGCTTCTGCTCGATCACCGAGCACGAGGGGCGCGTGATCCAGTCGCGCTCGGAGAAGTCGATCCTGGGCGAGATCGAGCGCATCCGCGACACGACGCCCGGGTTCACCGGGAACATCTCGGATCTCGGCGGCCCGACGGCGAACATGTACCGGCTCGCGTGCAAGTCGCGCACGATCGAGGCCGCGTGTCGCAAGCCGTCGTGCGTGTACCCCGACATCTGCGACAACCTCGGCACCGATCACGCGCCGCTGGTGTCGCTGTATCGCAAGGCGCGCGCGATCAAGGGCGTCAAGCGGATCTTCATCGCGTCGGGCGTCCGCTACGACCTCGCCGTGCGCTCGCCCGAGTGGATCAAGGAGCTCGCGCAGCACCACACCGGCGGCTACCTCAAGATCGCGCCCGAGCACACCGAGGATGGCCCGCTCGCGCACATGATGAAGCCCGGCATCGGCGCCTACGATCGCTTCAAGGCGCTGTTCGATCGGTACTCCGCGGAGGCCGGCAAGGAGCAGTACCTGATCCCGTACTTCATCGCGGGTCACCCGGGCACCACCGACGAGGACATGCTGAACCTCGCGCTGTGGCTCAAGCGCAACGGCTTCCGGCCCGACCAGGTCCAGGCGTTCCTGCCCGGACCGATGGCGAGCGCGACCGCGATGTATCACACGGGGCTCAACCCGCTGAAGTCGATCAAGGCGCGCGAGCCGGTGCACGTGGTCAAGGGCCTCGAGCGCCGCCGGCTGCACAAGGCGTTCTTGCGCTATCACGATCCCGCGAACTGGCCGGTGCTGCGCGAGGCGCTACAGCGGATGGGGCGGACCGATCTGATCGGCGGCGGCAAAGACAAGCTCGTACCCGCGTGGCAGCCCGCACCTCACGCGGGGGTGCGCGGCCGCGGGCGCATGCAGCCCGGGGTCGCGCTCACGCAACACACCGGCTTGCCGCCGCTACCTCACGGTGCCAAGTCGCGCCGTGGCCGTCGCTGACGCGGTACCATCTCCGCGGATGGAAGAGGTCGTCAAGATCGGTAGCGTCCTCGACGGACGATATCGCATCGATGCCGTCCTCGGCACCGGCGGCATGGGCCGCGTGTACCGCGGCGAGCACACCGGCATCGGCCGCGCGGTCGCGATCAAGGTGCTGCACGCCGACCTCGGCCGCAACCGCGAGGCCGCGCAGCGATTCCAGCGCGAGGCGATCGCGAGCGGGCGCCTCGATCACGCGAACATCGTCGGCGTCTCGGACTTCGGCGTGATCGAGGACGGTCCCTGCTACCTCGTCATGGAGGCGCTCGAGGGCGAGTCGCTCGGCGATCGGCTCGCGCGCGACAAGCGCATCCCGTGGCAGGAGGCGATCGACCTCATCCGCGGCGTGCTGAGCGGCCTGCGCCACGCGCACGATCGCGGCGTCGTGCACCGCGACATCAAGCCCGACAACATCTTCCTCGCGATCAAGGACGGCGAGCTCGTCGTCAAGATCCTCGACTTCGGGATCGCCAAGCTCGCCGCGGGCAGCCCCGACGACCCGGCGTCGACGCGCGCGGGCCTCACGGTCGGCACCCCGGCGTACCTGTCGCCCGAGCAGGCGGTCGGCGGCGAGATCGGCCCGCCGTGCGACCTGTACTCGACGACGATCGTGCTGTTCGAGATGCTGACCGGGCATCCGCCGTTCCACGAGGCGGATCCGCTCGCGATGCTCGGCGCGCACGTCGGCCGCCCGCCGCCCACGCTCGCGGAGGCCGCACCGGACCTCGAGGTCCCGCCGCTGCTCGAGGACGTGATCGCGCGCGGGCTCGCGAAGCTCGGCAGCGAGCGCACGGCGACCGCGCTCGACTACCTCATCCTGCTCGACCAGGTGTCGCCGTCGGCCAACCCGATCCCGCCGATGCCACCACGGATGACCAACCCGGCGCTCGCGACCCCACCGGTCGGCCTCGCGATCGCGCCGACCGCGTCGGCCCTGCCACACATGGCGACGCCCGTGCCCCACGCCGCGACGCCGATGCCAGCCTCGCATGCGACCCCGATGCCGGCCTCGCACGCGACGCCACCACCGGCCTCGCACGCGACGCCGCTGGCGATGTCGGTGGTGTCGCCGATCGCCGATACCAGCCTGTTCGAGGCCCGGCCGCCGCGCGCGACGTCGATCGCCGACGCCGCCGAGCCGATCCCCCGCAAGTGGATCGCGATCGGGGGCGCGGTCGTCGTCG